>DATKFA010000170.1:0-5151 GCA_035511715.1 Candidatus Acidiferrum sp.
AGGCCGTTGCGCGGCTGAAGGAGGCCGGCGCGACCGCGGAGTCGAAGTAGGGGCCCCTCCGCCGCCTGCGGCGGCACCTCCCCGTAAACGGGGAGGACGGAGCGATCGGGGCTGAGCGGTCGGCCGGGCGGGTTCCCGTCCCGGCGGCTGTTTCGGTTCGGGCTTTCGTTTGATGCGCGGAATCGGACGCGTCACCGAGCGGGAGGCAAGCCGCACCGGCTCGCCGTAGTGGTCAAAGGTCAGCGGCCGGCCGCGCACGAGCGTATACGTGGCGCGGCGCTGGTCGACCCTGACCCTTATGTGCCGGCCGAGGTACATGATCCGGAAGGTAAGGCTTCGGATGGCCCGCGGCAGCCGAGGGTTGAAGCCCAGCCAATCGCCGTGGTGGCGCATGCCGCCCAGGCCGTGCACCGCCGCCAGCCAGGCGCCTGCGAGCGAGCCCATGTGCACCCCATCGCGGACGTTGTGCTCGAGGTCGTGCAGGTCCATCAGCGCCGCCTCGCCGAGATAAGCGTGCGCGAGCTCGAGGTGCCCGACCTCGGCCGCGATGATCGCCTGCGTGCACGACGAGAGCGATGAGTCACGGACTGTGAGCGCCTCGTAGTAGGCGAAGTTGCGCGCCTTCTGCTCCGCGGTGAACGCGTCGCCGCGCAGGTGCATCGCCAGCACGAGGTCGGCCTGCTTGACCACCTGCTTGCGGTAGAGCTCGAAGTAGGGGAAGTGCAGGAGCAGCGGGTACTGGTCGGGCCTGGTGGCGGCGAAGTCCCAGACCTCGTGGTCGGTGAACTGGCTTGCCTGCTTGTGGATCCGCAGGTCCGGGTCGTAGGCGATGTAGACGTTGTCCGCGGCCCGCCGCCAGGTCCTGACCTCGGCGGCGGTCACCTTCAGCCTCTTCGCGACAGGGCTGTGTCGCTCGACGGCGTCGGCGGCGGCCGTGAGGTTTCGCTGCGCCATGAGGTTCGTGTCGAGGTTGTTGTCGGCCAGGGCGCTGTACTCGTCGGGCCCGGTGACGCCGTCGATGCGAAACGCGCCGCTGCGGTCGAAGTGGCCCAGCGACGCCCATAGACGAGCGGTCTCGACCAGCAGCTCGGCGCCGAAGCTGCGCTCGAAGGCTTTATCGCCGGTCGCGCTGACGTAACGCAGGACCGCGTCGGCGATGTCCGCGTTGATGTGGACCGCGGCGGTCGAAGCGGGCCAGTAGCCAGAGCACTCCTCGCCGTGGATGGTGCGCCACGGAAAGGCGGCGCCTTTGAGGTGGAGGTCGCGGGCCCTCTTGCGCGCCAGGTCCAGGATCGAGTGGCGCCACTGGAGCGCGTCGGCCACGCAATCGGGAGTGGTGTACGTGAGCGCCGGGAGCACGAATGACTCCGAGTCCCAGAACGTGTGGCCGTCGTAACCGGGACCGGTCAGGCCCTTGGCCGGAATCGCGCGCTGCTCGGCGCGGGCCGCGGACTGAAGGACGTGGAACATCGCGAAGCGAATCGCCTGCTGGATCTGGGCGTCGCCTTCGAGCTCGACGTCGGCTCGGGCCCAGAAGTCGTCGAGGTAGCGCCGCTGAGCGCGGGCAAGCTTCTGCCAGCCGTGCTCCAGGCCGCTCTCCAGCGCGCCCTCAACCTGGGAGCGGAGAGCAGGCACCGAGCGCAGGCTTGACCAGCCGTATGCGACGAGTTTCACGAGCGTGAGGCGCTGACCCGGACCGAGCCTGCTCGTGACGGTGAACCGGGCGTGGTCGGCCTCGCACTCGATCTCCGTCTGCGCGCCCTTGGGGCCTTTGACCAGGTGGTCCATGGCCGCGGCCACTCGGAGCTTGCTGCGCCTCGTGGAGTGGATGAGGACCGCGCGACTTTCGGTCTTGAAACACAGCTCGGCGGCAAGCGGGTTCTGCACGATCTCCGCGGTGCGGGGGTCGTTGCCTTTGGTGCCGGTGACAGGCTCGTTGGCGACGAGCTCCGACTGCACGACAACGTCCACTGCGTCACCGACGGCCTCGACCTCGTACAGGACCGCCGCGAGCGCTCGATGCGTGAGCGAGACCATGCGCGTGGACTGCACCTTGATGCGCCGGCGCGCCGGCGACTCCCAGTCCACGGTGCGCGTCAGCGTGCCTGCCCTGAGGTCGAGCACACGCTCGTGGTGGTGGAGCGTCCCGTAGCGGATGTCGAACGGCTCGTCGTCGACGAGGAGTCGGATGACCTTGCCGTTGGTGACGTTGATCAGCGTCTGGCCGGCCTCGGGGTAGCCGTACGCCGTCTCGGGATAGGCGAGAGGGATGTCTTCATAGACGGCGTTCAGGTAAGAGCCGGAAGTCTCATGTGGCTCGCCCTCGTCGAGGTTCGCGCGCCATCCGATATGGCCGTTGGACAGCGCGAAGATCGACTCGGTCTGACCGAGATGCCTCGCGTCGAACCCGTTCTCGCGGACGGCCCACGGTTCGATGGGCCAGCGCGCGTCACCTTTCAATTCATCAGCTCGGCCAGGTCACTCACGACGATGTCCGCTCCGTGCTGCCGCAGAGCCTCGCCCTGACCGGCGCGATCGACGCCGACGACAAGGCCGAAGCGACCGGCTTTGCCGGCTTCGACGCCTGCGAGCGCATCTTCGTACACAGCGGATCTGTCCGCGCTCGTGCCCAGCATTTCGGCGGCCCTCAGGTAGGTGTCGGGGTGTGGTTTGCCCTCGAGGTGCTCATTCTCCGCGACGATCCCGTCGACCTGGGCATCGAAGAGGTCTTGCAGGTGCGCCGCGTTGAGGACGTCGGTCGTGTGCTTGCTGGACGACACGATCGCGACCTTCAGCGTGCGCTGCCGGGCCGCCTCGACGTAGAGCACCGAGCTCGGGTACGTCTCCACGCCTTCCTTGCGTATGAGCTCCAGGAACAGATGGTCCTTCTCGGCCGCGATCTCTTCCACAAGCGCGTCGGTGGCGGTGATATTTCTGGCCTGGAGGACAGACCGGACGCCGTCCTCTCTCGGCTTGCCGTCGACGTAGGCGTCGTAGTCCTTCACCTCGTCGAACGAAATTCCGTGCAGCTCGAAGACCTGCTTCCAGGCTCTGGCGTGCTGGACCGCGGTCTTGGTGATCACCCCGTCGAGGTCGAAGAGGCACGCGGCGATCTGAGGCGGGAGCCCGAGACCCGAATCGCCGCTCAACTGCGTGCTTTTTGCGCCGAACGCACGTGGTCCAGGACCAGGTCCGTTCCGCGTTCCAGCTCATCTTCGGTGACGCACCAGTGCGGGGAAAGGCGAACGCGGCCGGGCCGCGAGTCGACTATCACGCCCGCCGTGTGAAGCTGGGCCTCGACCTCCTCTGGTCGGTCGCACTCGAGCGTCACGATCCCGCAGCGCCTGGCGCGCTCGCGCGGGGTGAACGTCTTCACGCCGGCCTCGTCGCAGCGCTCGAGGATCCTGTCGGTCAGATCCCGCAGCCGCTCCTGGATCTTCTCCACCCCGACCTCGAGGATCAGCTCCAGGCCTGCCAGCCCCGCGTAGTGACACCCGATCGCCCAGGTCCCCGTCTCCAGGCGGCGTGCGTCGTCGGCGAAGGTCAGCTCCTGCAACGTGAATGAGAACGGGTCGCGGGTGGCGAACCAACCCGTGCCGTGCGGCCGGATCGAGGGGACCAGCGACGGGCGTACATAAAGGAATGCGTTGCCCGGTCCTCCGCTCAGCCACTTGAGACAGCCGCCGACGAAGGCGTCGCAGTCCATGGCCTCCACGTCGAGCGGGACGCAGCCGCAGGTCTGGTAGCCGTCGATCAAGCACAGCGCGCCGGCGGCGTGGGCAGCGTCGGCGATGGCCCGAACGTCCTGCAGGTACCCGGTCGTGTAGAAGAGATGGGTCGTCGCGACCAGCGCGGTCGAGGAGTCGATGCGTTCGGCGAAGGCGGAGGGCGGGATGGTCATGCCGTCCTCAGAACGTATGAACTCGACCTCGAACTCGGGTCGGGAAAGCCACTGGTGGCCGATCGTCGGGAAGTCGAGCTCCCCGATCAGCACCTTCCGCCGGCCCGGCGGAAGGGGGAGGCCGGTAGCAAGGGTGGTCAGGGCGACGGACACCGAGGGTGCGATGGCGGTCGAGCCGGCCGGAGCCTTCAGCAGCTCCCCGACGCGGTCCCTGAACCTCTCCAGCAGCGGCAGCCAGGTCGAGTACCAGACCGGCGTTCCCTGCTCGTTCCAGTCGGCGGCGTAGCGGTGCAGGGCCTCAATCCCCCCGCGGGGAATCGGCCCCAGCGAGCAGGCGTTGAAGTAGATGTAGCGGTCGAGGAGCGGGAACTCTTTGCGAAGGGTTTTCCAGTCAGGCATCAGGTGGTATAGTGCCCCCAATCTACTGGCCGGACGCCGGAGCGTCCTCGCCTGTTTAAGTGCCCCTACGAAGGGGTAAATTGTCGTACACTTGCCGTTTGTGCACGTCCCGGCCGCTCACGAAGCCCATTAACTGAGCGCGCCCTTTTTCCTGGAAGGAGAACCGAATTGATCTCAGAGATGAGAGCCCCCGCGCGTCTTTCTTATGGCCGCATCCCGAACCTTGTCGAGCTGAAGGACCTCATCGCCACGCAGCTGGAGTCCTTCAACTGGTTCAAGACCGACGGGCTGCGTGAGCTGTTCGACGAGATCAACCCGATCACCGACTACACCGGCAAGAACTTCGAGCTCAAGTTCCTCGACTACGAGTTTGGCCAGCCGAAGTTCTCGGTCGAAGAGTGCCGCAACCGCGACATGACCTACGCGGCGCCGCTCCGGATCCGCACCCGGCTGACCATCAAGGAGACGGGGGAGATCAAGGAGAGCGAGGTCTACATGGGCGACTTCGCGATGATGACCGACGAGGGGACGTTCATCGTCAACGGCACCGAGCGCGTCGTCGTGTCGCAGCTCGTGCGCTCGCCGGGCGTGTACTTCACCGCCGCTGAGGACCCGAACACCGGCCGCAAGCTCTTCGGCGCCAAGCTGATCCCCAACCGCGGCGCGTGGCTCGAGATCGAGACCTCCGCCAAGGACCTGCTGACGGTCAAGATCGACCGCAAGCGCAAGGTCCCCGTCACCGTGCTCCTCAAGGCCCTCGAGCTGCCGCAGCTGAAGGGCACCGAGAACGACCGGGAGGCGCAGAAGCGCGCACTGGCCGAGCTGTTCGGCGACGTGGACAACAACCCCGA
>DATKFA010000171.1:0-5665 GCA_035511715.1 Candidatus Acidiferrum sp.
AACGCCACGGGCTACGCGCTCGCGGAGCAGGGGTGGCAGCCGCTCTACGAATTTCTCGTGGAGGTGCGGAAGCGGCTGCTCAGCGACGAAGGCATGCAGGGCGTGCTCAACGACGCCCCCGAGCCCGACCGGGCCATCATGGCCGACCCCGTGTGGCAGAAGATGTCGCGCGACAACATCGCCGAGACGCTCAAGCAAGGCGCCGAAGGCTGGACGGACGAGTCGTACGCGATGCACCAGGCATGGGACTTCGATCCCGGCGACGTGAAGACGTCGGTCACCTGGTGGCACGGCGACGATGACATGAACGCGCCCCTTTCGGCCGCCAGGCGCGTCGTCGCGCAGCTTTCGCGCGTCGACCTCCACGTGTGGCATGACGAGGGCCACTTCGTATCGGTCACGCACGAGAAAGAGATCCTCGAGGAGCTCCTCGCCCGAGCTACTTAGACACGTTCACCTGGACGGCGTGATAGCCGGTGGCGCCGTCGGGGTAGCTCGGTGCGGAGCCGCTCGCCTGCAGGCTGCCTGAGCCGTCGGTGGCCCGAACCATCAGGCGGTAGGCGCCCTCGGATCCGGGCGTCCACGCCGCCCGCCAGATGACCCACGTCAGGTTGGAGAGCGGTGGGTCAAATGGGGCGTCGACCCATGTGCCGCCGCCGTTGGTCGAGTACTCGACCTTGCTGATGCCGCGCAGCCCGGCGAACGCGACTCCGCCGACCTCGATCGTTCCGAGCTTCACGATGTCGCCATCGTGCGGGGCGTCGATCCGCGAGGTGGTCTTGACGGTCGCGGTGTGGTCCCAGCCCTGCTGCTCCCAGTAGCCGTGAGCCTCCTGGTTCGTGAGGTTGATCGCGTCGAGCCACTTGGGTCCTTTCATGCCGTAGTGGCCGGGGATGAGGATGCGGGCGGGGTAGCCGTGCGCGGTCGGCAGCGGCGCGCCGTCCAGGTCGTAGGCGACCAGGATCTCGGGGTGCCCGCGGACCATGCTCAGCGGCAGGCTCTCGGTGTATCCGTCGCGGGCATGGAACGAGACCCAGCTCGCCTGCGCCCGAGGGGAAACCATCGCGACCACGTCGGCAAGCGCGATCCCGGTGAACGAGCCCGTGCTTATCTGTGGGCCACCCACGTCGTTGCTCACGCACTCCAGCGTCACGTACTCACTGACCGACGGCAGAGCGCGCAGCTCGGCGAGGGTCAGGGTCATCGACCTGTCCGCCATTCCGCCCACGGTGAGCTTCCAGGAGTTGCCGTCGACAACAGGGTCGACGAAGTTCTTGGAGACCACGTAAAAGTCGCCGACCGGCGTGATGCCCGGCGAGATGCCGCGTACGACTGAACCCGGCGCGCTGTAGACCGCCTGGTACCAATCCGGTCCGAGCCGGTACGCGAGCGCAAGGATGCTGAAGCCGGCGATGCTGAGCGGCAGTCGC
This sequence comes from Candidatus Acidiferrum sp., assembly GCA_035511715.1. Lineage (GTDB taxonomy): Bacteria > Chloroflexota > Dormibacteria > Dormibacterales > Dormibacteraceae > 40CM-4-65-16. Next base: position 1,431 of record DATKFA010000171.1, read on the forward strand.
GTCAGCAGCCGCCTCCGGCCCGCGTCCACCCCAGGGACGGGCTGGTCGCCGAACTGAAGCACCACGGCGTAGATCGCGAAAAGCGCCGCCCACTCGATCGGCGTCGCGAGGCCGTCGTTGAGCCCGAGCATTCCCGCGCCGCCGATCGGGAGCAGGGCCACGACCACGACGATCCAGCCGATCGCCGCGAACCCGAAGGGCAGGTAGGTCGACGTCCAGCGCAGGCTCGCGACCGAGGTGATTCCTCCGAGTACACCGAGCGCGATCACCATCGTGATGATCAGCCCGAGCTCTTCGACCACCTTTCCCGCGTGCTGGAGCTTGTCGATGAGAAACCCGAAGATGAATCCGGGCATCAGCGACAGGAGCGGTTCGTTGAGGAGCTGGGTCAGCGGGCGCAGGCCGAGCAGCAGGTTCGCGAGGTACATCAGCGCGACGAGGGCCAGCCCGCCGACGCACCCCCAGCCGAACCCGTGCCAGAACGCTTCTTTGCGCGTCATCGCCAGAGGTTGTACCACCAGAACATGTCGATTTCTTGACTGGGCTTCGCCAATCCGCGTCGGCGGGCATCTTCGCTGTAAGGACACGGCGGCAGTTGGTAGCATCCTCGGGAACGGCATGGCTGGCCCGCTCACGCCTGAAGACCTCTATCGCTTTCGTTGGATAGACCACGCGCGCCTGACTCCTGACGGCGAGCGGGTCGCCTACCAGGTCTCGTGGGCGGACGCCAACGGACGGCAGACGCGAAGCCGGATCGTGGTGCGCCGCCTGCTCGACCCGGAGCCCGTCGAACCGACCGGCGGGGTCCAGCGAGATCGCTCACCGGAGTGGTCGCCCGACGGCCGCAAGATCGCCTTCCTCACCAAGATGGGTACGGCCGACCAGCTCTTCGTGGCCGACACGACCGGTAGGGATCCTGCGGTGCAGATGAGCTCCGTGCCCGACGGCGTCGGACTCCACAGCTGGTCACCCGATGGCAGGTGGATCGCATTTCTCGGCGCTGTGCTCGCCGACCCCGACGCCGTGGTCGACGACCCGAGGCCGCCCGAGAGCAGGGAGCAGCTGCGGCGCGCTCCGGTCGCACGCGTGGTGCGCCGGCTCGACTACAAGCACGACGGTCGCGGCTACGTCGACGGCCGCTACCACCACCTGTTCGTCGTCTCGGCCGACGGCGGCGAGGCCAAGCAGCTGACCAGCGGAGCGTGGGACGTCAGCGAGTACGACTGGTCGCCGGACAGCACCAGGCTGATCGTGGCGGGCAACGCCGAGCCGGGCGCCGACCTCCAGCGCGAGCTGAACCTCTACATGGTCGACCTCGAGGCCAAGCTGGTACGCCTTGGCGGCGGCTTCTACCTGAGCGCGCCGATCTGGTCACCGAAGGGCGACCAGATCGCGTTCATCGCCCCGAACGGGCTGGACGTCGGATTGATCGAGCGTCTGTGGGTCGTCCCGCTGAGCGGCGGCGGCCCCCGCTGCCTGACGGCCAACGTGGACCTCGCCGTCAACGACAGCGTGATCAATGACATGCGCGCCGGCCACGCGACCCGGGTCCTGTGGTCGGCCGAGGGCGACCGGATCTACTTCCCTGGGGCCGGTCCGGGTGTGACGGCGATCCACTCGGTCGACATGGAAGGCAACGTTCGCGAGGAGGCAAGCGGCCGGCGGCGCATCTACGACTTCGACCTTGCTTCTGGCGTGCTCGTCTTCTGCGCGTCGGACCCCGCCAACCCCGGCGACCTGTTCATGCTCACCCAGGGCGCAGAAGCCAGGGTCACCGACCTCAACCCGTGGCTGCACGACCGCTACGTGGCGGAGCCGGAGCAGCACTACTTCACGGCGCCGGACGGCTGGCGCCTCGAAGGCTGGGTGCTCAAGCCGCAGAACCACGACCCGAACCGGCTGTATCCCGCCGTCGTGGAGATCCACGGCGGTCCGCACGCCCAGTACGGCTGGAGCTTCTTCCACGAGCTCCAGGTGCTGGCCGGGCAGGGTTACGTCGTCTTCTATATGAACCCGCGCGGGTCGGACGGCTACGGCGAGACTTTCCGGCGCAGCGTCGTCCGCGACTGGGCGGGCAAGGACTACGTCGACCTGATGAGCTCGCTGGATCAGTTGATCGAGCGGACCGGCTACGTCGACAGCAACCGCCTCGGCGTCGGCGGCGGGTCGTACGGCGGCTACATGACGAACTGGATCATCGGCCAGACCGATCGTTTCTCCGCCGCGGTGGCGATGCGCTCGATCTCCAACCTGGTGAGCGAGTACGCGCAGCACGACATCGTTTTGTGGGGCGTGCTGCAGCTTGGTCCGCCGCCCTGGCCAGACCTGGACGAGCTGTGGCGCCGCTCGCCGATCCGCTACGTGCAGAACGTGCGGACGCCGCTTCTGCTGACGGCGGGGGAGATGGACCTCCGCTGCGCGATGTCGCAGTCCGAGGAGATGTTCGGCGCGCTCCGTCTGCTCGGCAAGACGGTCGAATTGGTGCGCTTCCCCGAGGAATCGCACGACCTCTCGCGCAACGGCCGGCCCGACCGCCGCGTCGAGCGCCTGAAACGAATCGCCGGCTGGTACGAGCGGTTCCTTGGCACGGCGGCAGTCGATCGACCCGCGGCTGAGGAGGCCACGCAGGTGCTCGAGACGCCGGCCGAGGCACCTCGCGAGTGGGCGAAGACTCTGGCCATGCCACCTATGACCGAAAGCAAGCCCGTCGAGGAGCCGACGGCGCCCGTCGCGGTGCCCGCGGAGGCGATCGCCGAGACGCTCGTGGAGGAGCCGATTTCCGCTCCAGTCGACGAGCCGGCTGTCGAATCGACCGCCGAGCCTGAAGCCGACGTGATCCAGCCGACGGTGCCGGAGTTCGCCACGGCGGCGGCGCCCATCGTCGATCCCGAAGCCTTGCCCGACCTCCCCTCACCGGGCGAGCCCGGCGAGAAGGCGCCGGTCGAGGTGGCGCCCGAGGTCCCCATCGCCGCCGAGGTGGAGCCCGAGCCGCAGCCGGAACCAGAACCCGAGGTGGCGTCGGAGCCGGAACCGATCGTGCCCGAGCCTGCGATGGCGGAGGCCGAGCCGGTCACGCCGGCGTTCGGCGTGCCCGCTGTCGTGGCCAAACCCGAGACGGAGCCGGAGCCGCAACCCGTCGCCTCCCAGCCTGAAGCTGCGCCGAGCGTCAGCTCGACGCTGGTCGCGTGGCCCAACCAGGTCGCGGCCGGGCCCGGCAACGGCGCTCCGGCGGAGGCCGCATCCTTCGACGAGGCGACCTCGGTGATACCCGCCTGGCAGCAGGCCGACCCCAACCAGGCAAAGGAAACCGTTTCCCTGCGGGCCATGCCGCCCGAGGAGGTCGCTGCGGGGTCGGCTTACGCCGCGCTGCTGACGTTCGAAGCCGGGCCGTTCGCCGGCCGGATAGTCGCCCTGCCCGACCAGATGGTCAGCATCGGCCGCGCCCCCGACAACGACGTCGTGGTGGGCGACCCCGCCACTTCTGGCCACCACGGTCGCATCGAGGTGCGCAATGGGTCGTTCTGGATCAGCGACCTTGGAAGCACCAACGGCACCCAGGTCAACGGGGAGCCCGTGATCGAGCGCCAGCTCTCGGACGGCGACTCGATCGCGATCGGGCAGAACACGCTGCGTTTCTCGCTCGAGTCCTAGACCTCTTTCGCTTTGGCCTCGGTCGTAGAGATCTGGCGTTATCCCGTGAAGTCGATGGCCGGCGAACGCCTCGACTCGTGCTCGATCACCGACCGCGGGCTCGAGGGCGATCGTCGATGGGCGTTCATCGACCATTCGCCGGCGCGCGACGGCAAGTGGTTCAACATCAAGCAGCACGCGCCGCTGATGACGTACCACGCCCGCCTGGTCGGTGGTGCGCTCGACCTCGTCGCGCCAGACGGATCGAGTGTCGCGCTCGGCGAGGCGCTCGTGCGCCGTTTCGAGGCCGAGGCGCAGCGGCCGATCGAGCTTCGCGAGCTGCCGGGCGAGAATTTCGACGCCGCGCACGTCCTGATCGTCAACCTCGCGACGGTCGACGCGTTCGCGCTCGAGGCCGGCATGCCCATCGATCCTCGACGTTTCCGCGCCAACCTCTATATCGAAGGGCTCGAGCCCGAGGAGGAGCTCCGGTGGCTCGGCCGCGTCATCCGCGCCGGGGACGCCGAGCTCGAGGTGGTGGATCGGTGCGAGCGGTGCAAGGTCATCACGATGGACCCCGACACCACCGTGGCGACGCCCGAGCT
>DATKFA010000172.1:0-3994 GCA_035511715.1 Candidatus Acidiferrum sp.
AGAGACCAGGCCGAAGGCAAGCGCCATCGGATTGAGGCACGCCTGCGCCACGCCGTGGCCGACCCGGCCGGAGGCGATCGCGCCGAGCGAAGCGGCGAAGAAGAAAGGGGTCAGGACGGACGAAATGCCAAACACCAGGTCCGAGATGCGATGGGCTCGCGGGCTGTCCGCGACGTGGCGAAACGCGAAAAACGCCCCCCGCAGGATCAGGCCGATCAGGGCGAGGGTGAAGAGGGGATAGAGGTCCGCAAATGCGGCCTGGAAAAGCGGTGGAAAGGCCGTCCAGCACAGCACGATCGACAGCACGAGCCACACGTTGTTGACCTCCCAGACGGGGGCCATCGAGTGGTCGATCAGCGCGCGGGCCTCCCGGCCGCGCGGGCTCGTCCCGGCGAGCAGGTCCCAGATTCCCGCGCCGAAGTCGACGCCGCCCGCTGTGCTGTAGGCGGTGATCGCCAGCAGCAGTACGAAGGCCAGCAGCTCAGGCATCTGGGGCAAACCTCTGCGGCCGCGGCCCGTACGGCGCGCCCTCTTCCGGCGCATCTTCATCGCGCCACCGCGCGCCGAGGCGCATCAGCAGCGTGACGAAGAAGTACGCGATGAGGGCGTAGACCACGACCAGGGTGGCGAGCATCGTCCACACGTACGCCCCGGGCGCGTCGGTGACGGCGTCGGATACGCGCATGAGGCCGTAGACGATCCACGGCTGGCGGCCGACTTCGGTGGTCACCCAGCCGACCTCGACCGCCAGGTAGCAGCCCACACCGGCGAGCGCGGCGAGGCGATAGAACCACGTCGACTCCGGCAGCCGGCGCCGGCGGAGAAGAGTCAGGAAGTACCAGGCCGCCAGGAGAGCGCCTGCCGAGCCGAGCCCGACCATGGCGTCGAAAGCAAGGTGGGCGATGCTGGCCTCGACGGCCGACGGCCGGGTATTCGCGGCGAAGCCACTGAGCCCGCGCACGACCGCGTTGGGCGAGTAACCCACGAGCAGGGAATCGAGCGAGGGCACGGCGATCCCGAGGTGGACCTGGCCGGCGTTGTCGATGAATCCGCCGATCACCTCGGGATTGTGGTCACGGGTCGTCCACGTCACCTCGATCGCCGCGAACTTGGCCGGCTGGTCCTCCACCAGCGCGCGTGCCGAGAGGTCGCCGATGACGAGCTGGACGGGCGTCAGGGCGGCCGCGATCGTGAACGGGACGGCGAAGGCCAGCCGCTGGTAGTGGTCGCGCCGGCCGCGAAGCCACGCGACCGCGTAAACCGAGGCCACGGCGAAGCCGGCCGTCATGTAGATCGCGATGATGAAGTGCCAGAACTCGTACCCGAGCGCAGCTGGGAAGAGCGCTGCCGCCGGATTCACGTCGACCACCCGCCCGGCCTGGAGCGTGATGCCGCCGGGGGTGTTCATGAAGGCGTTCGCTGAGAGCACCGAAGCCGCGCCCAGCACGCCCACCGGCGGGAGCGTGAGCCCGAGCAGAAAGTGTGTCCGCGGGCTTAGCCGCCTCCACCCATAGAGGTAGATGCCGATGAAGATGGCTTCGAGAAAGAACGCAAGCCCTTCGATCGCGAACCCCAGGCCGAGGGCCGAACCGAAGCGGCCCATCAGGCGCGGCCACAGGATCCCGAACTCAAACGAGAGAATGGTCCCGGTCACCGCGCCCACCGCGAACTGCACCGCCATGACGACCGACCAGCGGCGCGCGATCTTGAGCGCGACTGGGTCTTTGCGGAACAGCCCGACCCCCTCCATCACCAGCGTGAGCGCCGGGAACGCGACGCCGAGCGGGACCAGGAGAACGTGGGTCGCCAGGGTGAACGCCATCTGGATGCGGCTCGGCAGCAGGGCGTCGCCCGCCAGCCACAGCGCCGCGTTCACGCGGGCGCGTCCGCCGCGATCCGCTCCAGCAGGTCCATCAAAGTCCGACTCTCCGTTGCGTTGAGCCTCCCTGCGGTCTGGCTCTCCGCCTCGACGATCGCTTTTTCCGCGCGCGCATACAGACCCCGGCCTTTCGCGGTCGGTTGGAGCGCGTATTCCCGGCGGTCGGCAGGGTTGCGCTTGCGCACGATGTAGCCCGACTCCTCGAGCGAATCGATGACGTCGACCATCGTCGCAGGGTCCATGCGGATCCTGCGGCTGAGCCGTTGCTGGGAGATGGGGCCGTCGCTGATGAGCGTGGCCAGGGCGGCGAAGCCCTTCATCGTCAGGCCGACTTCGTCGAGGGCTCGGTCCGCACGGGCTCTCGCGGCCCTGTGCGCTTGAGCCAGAAGGAAGCCGACCCTGGCCGACAGGGCCTTCGGATAACCGTCTTCCTGGTCAGCCGCCATCGGCTCAATAATAGGCGCTTCTAATCATTGATGGAATAAATCGTTAGTATTGCTAAGTATCCATCTATGCAGCCGGTACCCTCAGGCGCCGGGGATTCACAGGAGACAAGACCGCCATGATCGCTCGGAACGCACTGCTCACAGGCGCCTCGCGCGGAATCGGACCGTACATCGCCCGTTCGCTCGCCGCTGAGGGATACAACCTCGTCCTGGCAAGCCGGTCGAGACCGGAGCTCGAGGCACTGGCGCGCGAGCTCGAGGCTTCCGGAACGCGGACAGTGGTCGCGGTAGTCGACCTGACGGATGAAGCGGCCATCGAGACCCTGGTCCGGGCGGCCGAGCGCGAGCTCGGACCCATCGACGTTCTCGTGAACAACGCCGGAGGCGACCCGCAGCGAGAGTTCGACGCGATGACATGGAGCCAGAACGAGGCCATCGTGCGCCTCAATCTCATAGCGCCGCTTCAGCTCTCACACCGGCTCCTTCCGGGAATGCTGAGTCGGGGCCGCGGGCACATCGTCAACATCTCCGCGATTGCCGGAAGGGTCGGGTTTCCCTACCTGGAGGTTTACGCGGCCGCGAAGGAAGGCCTAATCGGGTTCACGAGGGTGCTCCGCCAGGACTACCGGGCGCGCGGCGTGAGCGCGTCGGTCGTGATCCTGGGCGCCATCCGAGACGCCGGGCAGGGTCAGCGGACCAACGACGAGATCGGGACGAAGATGCCGAAGGCAGCGACTTCGCCGGCGACGGCCGTCGCGAAGGCAGTCGTGAGGGCGATCGCGGCCGACCGAGCCGAGATCGTCGTCATGCCGGGGCCAGGTCGCGTCCTCCTCGCGCTGCTCGAGCTCTTCCCCTCGCTGGGAGCAACTCTGAACCGACTCAGCGGCGCCAACGCGGCGATGGCCAGGGTCATCGCGCACCGCCGGGAGAGCATCGCCTGAGACCGGGCGGAGGGGCGGGCTGCTGACGCCAAACGCCCCGAACTAAGCAGCGGGTTTGGGGCGTCTGACGCCAAACGCCCAGTTTCCCGGGCGTCGTATAAGTGATGGTCTATGGCCGAGCAGCGGTGCGCGCACATGACCGACGACCTCCAGTACCCGAAGCCCAACACGCCGAACGGCTGTGAGGAGTGCCTCGCGATGGGCGCGCGGTGGGTGCACCTGAGGCTCTGCCTCGAGTGCGGTCACGTCGGCTGCTGTGATTCCTCCCCCAACCGCCACGCGACCAAGCATTTCCACAAGACCAAGCACCCGGTCGTCGCGTCCTACGAGCCGGGCGAAGCCTGGATGTGGTGCTACGCGGACGAGGTCTTCTTCGAGACTGCCGCCAGCGTCCGCTGATCGGGAACGTGCCCGTTGGCGTCCCCGCTGCCTGACCAGGCGTCGGTGAACTGGCTGTTGTACAGATTCCAGTAGAAGCCCTCGCGCCGCAGGAGCTCTGCGTGGTTGCCCTGCTCCACGATCTGCCCGCCATCCATGACCACGATCGTGTCCGCATTGCGGATGGTGGACAGCCTGTGCGCGATGACAAAGCTCGTGCGTCCGCGCCGGAGCTGGGCCATCGCCTTCTGGATCAGCACCTCCGTCCGGGTGTCGACGTTGCTCGTCGCCTCGTCGAGGATGAGGATGCTCGGGTCGGCGAGGAACGCGCGCGCGATCGTCAGCAGCTG
>DATKFA010000173.1:0-3307 GCA_035511715.1 Candidatus Acidiferrum sp.
CACGAGCTTGTCCGGATTCGTGAACTCCGGCAGCCAGCGCTTCTTCTGCTCCTCGGTCCCGCTCGATCGGATTCCCGCCATCGCCAGCGCCATCGACTGGATGCACACCGCGATGCCGGCGCAGCCCCAGCTCAGCTCCTCGTTGAGGATGAGCTCCGTCAGGAAGTCGAGGCCCTGCCCGCCGTATTCCTCGGGCAGGAACGCGGCCGGGCTCAGCCCCAGCTTGTGCGCCTTCTTGACGACCTCGTACGGAAATTCCTCCGTCTCGTCGTGGTGGGCGGCGACGGGGCGGATCTCCTTCTCGGCGAACTCGTGCGCGAGCTCCTTGATCGCCTTCTGCTCTTCAGTCAGCGAGAACTCGAGGGTCATTCCTCGTAGTCGGCGGTCGCTTTCGTGAGGACCGCCTCACCTTTCTGGTTGACCGCGCTCAGCTCCAGCTTGCCTTCGCCGTCCGGCGTCGCGATGAAGGTCACCGTGTCACCCGGCAGCACCATGCCCGCGAAGCGCACGAACAACCGCGTCAGGTGGCCCGGACCGCCGGCGGCATCAGCCGCGACCGTCCCGAGGATGCCCATCTGGAGAAGGCCGTGTGCGATCACGCCGGGCAGGCCGACGCTGCGCGCGAACTCGTCGTCGAGGTGGATGGGATTGTGGTCGCCGCCGGCCTCCGCGTAGGCGGCGATCTGCTCCCGGGTGAACATGACCTTGCGCTCCGTCACGACCGGATGATGAAAAGAGCGCGAGACCTGCAAACCCGAGCGCCGGCAGCGTCGGTCGTCTCGGCTTCGAAGCTCACAAAGCGCATGCCGCGGCGGCTGGTGTCGGAGGCGACGCGACCGGTCGACGTCACCGTCTCGCCCACGCGCGGGTGGCGGGTCCACTCGAACTCCTGCTCGGCGTGAAGAAGATGCGAGAAATCGATCGCGGCCTCGTCATCGGCGAAGAGCGTCGGCACGGTGACGCCTAGCGAATAGACCGCCGCATAGGTCGGAGGCACTCCTTCGGCCGGGTCGGCGCCGATCGCGCGAGCGAACTCCGCCACGCGGTCGGGGTCGATCTCCATCTGCACCGCCGGGTACGTCTTCCCGGCGACCGCTGCCACGCGGTAAAGCCTAGAGAGGTCTCGGTCTCAGGCGTTTGAGGACGCGGCGCAGCAGCATCGGCCGCAGAGCCACCCACGACTCCATGATTGGTGAGCGCTGCGTCGCCGCCTCGTCCGGCGGTGCGTAGGCGGCGATCACGAACGCTCCGGTCAGGTCGCGCATGGGCGCGGCGGCCTCAGGAAACGTTCTCTGCAATCGCCGGCCGAGCTCCAGGGGAGTCTCGCCCGGCCGGCGTTCCGCGCCGGCCAGATGGGCAAGTACGAGCATGCGTTTCCAGACGGACATCACGGAGCGCGGACGGAGGTAACGCAACGCTGCGACGAGCGCTAGAAGCAGCAGCGCCACGAGCACCCCGATGACCTTGGTCAGGATGCTGCCGCTGATCGACTGAACGGTGATGCCGGGCCCACCTACGCCGACGTTCGGACCCTCCAGCCCAGGCCGAGTCTTGGGCGTGGGGAGCGCTCCGCCGGTCGTCCCGGCCACGATCTGGCTCGGGTCGCAGTTGGAGTCGCGGAAGCACGGATTGGTGCCGGTCTGGCCGCGCGGGATCGGCGTGTAGACGCCGAGGTCGTCGGGCGTAGGCTCGAAAGGAATCCACCCGTAGTTAGGGAAGTAGACCTCGACCCACGTGTGAGAGTCCTCAGCGCGCACGACGTTGCTTTCCGTCTGCGGGTTGAAGGTGCCGGGTCCGTATCCGTTTACCAGCCGAGTCGGGATGCCCAGGGAGCGAAGCATGTCGCCCATGGACGTGGCGAAGAACTCGCAATAGCCGACGTGGCTGTCGAAGAGGAACCAGTAGATCGGATCAACTCCTGGCGCTGGCACCGCGGCGAGGGAGTACTTGAAGTTGCTTTGGTTGCGCAGGTAGCTCTCGATGGCGGCGGTCATGTCGTAGGGAGTCGTCGCGCCGGCCGCCTGGACGATCTGCTCGGCCTTGTTGTGGATCGCGGTCAGGACGTCAGGCGAGCGGTAGCCCGCCCTGGGCAGAGTCATGTAAGGAGCCAACCAGTCGGGGTAGGCGGTGCCTGCGCTCTCGAGGTCGCTCTGGGTCGCGGTCGAGAAATCAGCCTCCACCACGTAGGTGCCTCCCGAGTTGTTCCGCTGGATGTTGTCCAACCGGTCGATCGACTCGAGCGAGTTGTCCGCTGGACCGGAAGGGAGCGGGACCTGTCTCGCAAGGGTGGTCCGATTGATTCGATAGAGCAGTCCCGGATAGAAAACCACGTTGGAGAACCCCGTCGGGTGGGCGCGCATCGTCACGTCGATGGTTGCCCCGGCGAGCTTCTGATAGCTCTCCTGGTAGTCGGGGAACGCGTTGGCCGCGAGCACCTCCTGGAACCCGTCCTGCGGCGGGTAGCGCCACTCCCGGCCCGCGGTGAAGGTCTCGTTGGTGCCGCGGAAGTACTTCGGTCCGGCGTAGTCGCCCTTGACCGTCCACTCGAACACGACCTCGCGGCTCGGCTTGAGGGCGCCGCTGAGCTTCACCTCGTCGCTGAACCCGGTCACGCCGTGGCCCGTAGCGGTCGTCGTGAAGATGCCCGGGTTGTTCAGCCGCTGCTGCAGCTGCGCCCAGCTCGTGAAGGCGCTGGATTCCAGGTCCAGGGTGCGGTCGGCGGTCGACAGCGGTGGCAGCATGATGCCGAGCACGATCAGCGCGGCCATGGCGACGAGGCCGCTCTCCCAGAAGTCCCACTTTGCGTCGCCGGTCAGCTTCACGCTCGCGCGCCCGGCGTTCGAGATCGAGCTCGTGTAGTTGCTCCACAACAGGAGCGCCAGCGTCAGCACGAGGATCGCGAGGACGTACCCGTTCTGGTCGTTAGGGAAGTTGAGGACGTTGGTGGCGAACGCCGCCGCGCCGGGCACAAGCCCGAGCATCGGCTTGCGCCAGCGGAGCACGCACCACGCGAGCCATCCACCGGTCACCCACATCAGGAGGCAGATGAGGAGCAGGTAGAAGGACGGATCCTGAGATGCGCTGCCGTCCTGGATCCGCGACCACCAGACGGTGACCAGCTGCGGGCCGAGGACATCCGACGGATGCGAGGCGTGCATCTTCGGCCACGCGCCAACGAAAGCGGCGACGAGGCCGACGACCCCGCCGGCGCCAAGCCCGATTGGCTCGGCGATCGGCAGCAGCGCGAGCACCGACATCAGCATCGCCGCGAGGATCGCGATCGGTACGACGACGTCGATACCCGGGA
>DATKFA010000174.1:0-5622 GCA_035511715.1 Candidatus Acidiferrum sp.
GCGCGAGCTCCTCAACCGCTACGAGTTCCCGGGCGACGACATCCCGATCGTCCGCATCTCGGCCCTCAAGGCCCTCGAGGGCGACCCCGAGTGGACGCCGAAGATCCTCGAGCTGATGAACGCGGTCGACACCTACATCCCGGAGCCCGAGCGGCCGGTGGACAAGCCGTTCCTGATGCCGATCGAGGACGTGTTCACGATCGAAGGTCGTGGCACCGTGACCACGGGTCGGGTCGAGCGCGGCAAGCTCAAGAGGAACGAGGAAATCGAGATCGTCGGCATCAAGCCGCAGAGCTCGAAGACCGTGGTGACCGGCATCGAGATGTTCCACAAGGACATGGACGAATGCCAGGCAGGCGACAACGTCGGCACGCTGCTCCGTGGAGTCAAGCGCGAGGACGTCGTGCGCGGCCAGGTGCTCGCCAAGCCCGGAAGCATCACCCCGCACACGCAGTTCAAGGCCCAGGTTTACGTCCTGAGCAAGGAAGAGGGCGGCCGGCACACGCCATTCCTCACCGGGTATCGCCCGCAGTTCTACATGCGGACCACCGACGTGACCGGCGAGGTCAAGCTGCCCGAGGGCGTCGAGATGACAATGCCCGGCGACAACGTGGTCATGGACATCACGCTCGGTGAGCCGATCGGAATGGAGCAGGGACTCAGGTTCGCCATCCGCGAAGGCGGCAAGACCGTCGGCGCCGGTGTGGTGACCGAGGTCGTCAAGTAGTCAACGGATAGATAAGGAAGAGGAGAAGGACAACCGGCAGTGGCGCAGAAGATTCGGATTCGGCTCAAGGCCTACGACCATCGGGTGCTGGACCAGGCGGCGGACAAGATCGTCGACACCGCCCGCCGTACGAACGCGCGCACTGCCGGCCCGATCCCGCTTCCGACAGAGATCAGCAAGCTCACCGTCATCCGCAGCCCGTTCATCGACAAGGACTCGCGCGAGCAGTTCGAGATGCGCACGCACAAGCGCATCGTGGACATCCTCGATCCCAACCCGCGGGTCGTCGACGCGCTCATGCGATTGTCTCTGCCGGCCGGCGTCAGCATCGAGATCAAGAGCTAGATGAAGGGTCTGCTCGCCAAGAAGCTGGGTATGACCCAGCTCTTCAACCAGGACGGCACGACGACGGCCGTGACCGTGCTCGAAGCCGGGCCGTGCAAGGTGCTCGGGCTCCGGACGACGGACAGGGATGGCTACGACGCCGCGCGCATCGCGTTCAAGACAGTCAAGGAGGGCCGGCTCAACCAGGCCCGGCTGGGCGAGTTCAAGAAGGCCAACCTCGATCCGCTCCGCCACATCGTCGAGATTCGGAACTACGGCGGCGTCGAGGCCGGCGCCGAGCTCACCGCCGACATCTTCAAGGCCGGCGAGCTCGTCGACGTCACGAGCACCAGCAAGGGCAAAGGCTTCCAGGGCCTCGTGAAGAGGCACAAGTTCTCCCGCGGCCCCGAGAGCCACGGCTCCATGAACGTCCGCCAGCCAGGCGCCATCGGCGCGACCGACGCCGCACGCGTCTTCAAAGGCGTCCGCATGTCGGGCCAGATGGGCAACGAGCGGACGACCTCGCGTGCCTACAAGATCGTGAGGGTCGACGCGGAGAGAAATCTCCTGCTGGTCAGAGGCGGCGTCCCAGGCGCCAAGGGCGCTCTCGTCCTCGTGAAGGAATCGACCAAGAAGGTCAAGCCCAAGGGTCCGGCGGGCAAGCCGAACCCGAGGAAGGTCTAAGCAAGCAATGCCGGTGCAAGCCCCCTACTACGACGCGCTTGGCGAACGCAACGGCGAGGTCGAGCTCCCCGATGCGATCTTCGGCGAGAAGCCGAACATGCCCGTGATGCACCAGGCGTACCTGAGGCAGCTCGCGAACGCCAGACAGGGAACCGCCAGCACGAAGACAAGAGCGACCGTCCGCGGCGGCGGCGCCAAACCCTACCGTCAGAAAGGAACGGGCCGCGCACGCCACGGCAGCACGCGGGAGCCGTCGATGAAGGGTGGGGCGAACGTTTTCGGGCCCAGGCCCCGCGACTACTCGCACAGGATGCCCAAGCAGATGCGGCGTCTCGCGCTCCGCAGCGCTCTCAGCCAGAAGGCGATCGAAGAGAGGATCCGGGTCATCGAGAACTTCGTCTTCGACGAGCCCAAGACGAGCCAGGCAGCCGAGCTGCTGGAAGCGATCGGCTTCGACGGCACCGCGCTTGTCGTTCTGCCTGCGCCCAACTACACCGTGAGCCGCTCGTTCGAAAACCTCGCCGGCGCGAAGATTGTCCTCGCCCGAAACCTCAACGTGCGCGATCTCTTCAGCCACACCTACGTGCTCATCAGCAAGGAGTGCATCGAGCTCATCGAGGAGAACTTCGGGCCACGGATCGAACGCACCGAAAGGAGCAACGCGAATGGCGACTAAGGCCGCCAGCGAGATCGTGATCGGCCCGGTCATCACCGAGCGCACGTACCTGCTCTACTCGCAGGGCCGCTACACGTTCAAGGTGCTCGCCACCGCCTCCAAGACCGAGATCAAGCACGCCCTGGAGGAGCAGTACGAGTCGCAGGGGATCCAGGTCAAGGACATCAACACCGTGACGATGCGCGGGAAGGAACGAAGGGCGTGGCGACGCACCGGTGCGCGCAACATCGGCAAGACATCGGACTGGAAGAAGGCGATCGTAACCCTCGGCGAAGGTCAAAAGATCGAAGGATTGTTTGGGTCAGTCTGATGCCAGTTAGAAAATTCAAGCCCACCAGTCCCGGCCGGAGATTCATGACCATCTCCGGGTTCGACGAGATCACGGCGAAGAAGCCGGAAAAGACCCTGCTCGAATCCCTGCCGACGCACGCCGGAAGAAACAACCAGGGTCGGATCACGACCCGCCACCAGGGCGGCGGTTACCGCAAGCTCTACCGCAAGATCGATTTCAAACGCGACAAGGTCGGCGTGCCCGGCAAGGTCGCGACCATCGAGTACGACCCCAACCGGAGCGCGCGCATCGCGCTCGTGCACTACAAGGACGGCGAGAAGCGTTACATACTCGCGCCCGTCGGCCTCAAGGTTGGCGACCCGATCGAGTCTGGTCCCGAGGCCGCGGTGCGCATCGGCAACGCGATGCCACTGGAGAACATCCCGGTCGGTTCCACCATCCACAACATCGAGCTGACGCTGGGTCGCGGCGGCCAGCTTGTGAGGAGTGCGGGCGCTTCCGCCCAGCTGCTGGCCAAGGAAGGCGATTACGCCGTCATCCGGATGCCGAGCGGTGAGCTGCGGCGCATCCACATTCGGTGCCAGGCGACGGTCGGCCAGGTCGGTAACATCGAGCACGAAAACGAGTCCGGCGGCAAAGCCGGCCGCAGCCGCTGGCTGGGCCAGCGCCCCGAGGTGCGCGGCTCGACGATGAACCCCCGCGACCATCCCCACGGAGGTGGCGAGGGCAAGACAGGGCCGGGCGGCAACCCGAAGACCCCGTGGGGAAAGCCGGCCCTCGGCTATCGGACGCGCGACCGGAAGAAGGCGTCGAGCAAGTTGATAATCCGCCGCCGCGAAAAGAAGGGACGAAAGAAGTAGATGTCACGTTCGACGAAGAAAGGTCCGTTCATCAGCAGCGCGCTGAGGGACAAGATCGACAAGATGAACCAGACCCGCGACAAGAAGGTGATCCGCACCTGGGCCCGCGCGTCGGTCATCTATCCCGACATGGTCGGGCACACGATCGCGGTCCACGACGGCCGCAAGCACGTCCCCGTTTTCATCAGCGAAAACATGGTCGGTCACCGGTTGGGTGAGTTCGCGCCGACGCGGCACTTCCGCGGCCACGGCACCCACACCGAGAAGACGACAACGGTCAAGTAGAGAAATTTGGCAACCATGGAAGTGACGGCGGTGCAGAGGTTCGTGCGAAGGACGCCCCGAAAGGCGCGTCTGGTTGCGGACTCCGTCACCGGCATGAAGGTCACCGACGCGCTGAACTACCTCGAGTTCTCGCCCAAGCACGCCGCCAAGGAGGTCGCAAAGGCGATCAAGTCCGCGGCCGCCAATGCCGAGCACAACTTCAACCTCAACCGCGATGACCTGGTGCTCAAGCAGCTGCTCATCGACGAGGGGCCGACGTACAAGCGCCGTCGCCCGGTGAGCCGCAGCATGGCCCACGAGTACTTCCACCGCACCTGCCACATCACGGCGGTCGTCGAGGACCAGCCGGAAGGAGCACGACGCTAATTGGGACATAAGGTCCACCCGAACGCTTTCCGCCTCGGCGTCTTCCGTCCCTGGGAGGCCAACTGGTTCGCCAACCCCAAGGACTACACGAAGATGCTGCACGAGGACCTCGAGATGCGCCGCATCATCCTTGCGCGCCTGCGCAACGCAGGCATCGCGAAGATCGAGACCGAGCGCAGCTCCAACGCGCAGCTCACGGTCACGATCCATACCGCGAAGCCAGGCATCGTCATCGGCAAGGGCGGTTCGAGCGTCGACCAGCTCCGCGAGGACCTCGAGAAGCGCTTCGGCAACCGCGTGCGCATCTCCATCCAGGAGATCAAGCAGCCGGAGCTCGACGCGCAGCTCGTCGCCGAGAACATCGCGTCGCAGATCGAGAGACGCATCTCCTACAAGCGCGCGATGAAGCAGGCGATGCTGCGCACGATGCGCGCGGGCGCGAAGGGCATCCGTCTCTACGCCGGCGGCCGACTGCGCGGCGCCGAGATGGCGCGCCGCGAGCAGGACCGCGAGGGCCGCGTCCCGCTCCACACGCTTCGCGCGGACATCGATTTCGGCCGCGCCACCGCCAAGACGACGTTCGGTGCCATCGGCATCAAGTGCTGGATCTACAAAGACCTGATGTCGCCCACCCAGCGCCGCCTGGCTCCGATCGCCGAGGAGACGCCCATCGCCGAGCAGCCGCCGGCGCCCCAGCCAGAGCCGGTCGCGGCGGCCGTCGACACGACGCCTGTGCGCAGCGCTGAACCCGAGCCGATGCCCGCGGACGTCCCGGGTCCGGCCGGTCCGGCGCGTGTACCGCGTCGCCCACGAACCACGACGGGGACTGCGGCGCCGCGCCCCCGCGCCACGACCGCGAAGCCCCAGGCCGAAGGCGCACCAGCCGCCAGGAAGCCGGCCGCCCCTAAAAAGACCTCGACCACCCGCACCAAGAAGGCGGGCAGCTGAATGTTGATCCCCAAGCGCGTCAAGTACCGCAAGATGCATCGCGGTCGGCGCACGGGCATAGCCACCCGCGGCGCCACCGTGGCGTTCGGCGACTACGGCCTGCAGGCGATGGAGGCGGCCTGGATGTCGAACCGTCAGATCGAGGCCGCACGTCGGGCTATGACCCGCCACGTCAAGCGCGGCGGTCAGATCTGGATCCGCGTCTTCCCGGATAAGTCGATCACGAAGAAGCCGGCCGAGACCCGCATGGGTTCCGGCAAGGGCAACCCCGAGGGCTGGGTGGCCGTGATCAAGCCCGGCCGCGTGCTGTTCGAGATGGGCGGAGTCACCCAGCAGGTCGCTCGGGAAGCGATGAAGCTCGCTGCGGCCAAGCTGCCGATGAAGACCCGGATCGTCAGCGCCGCCGACACGGGAGGCGGACGGTGAAGGTCGATGAGCTCCGTGTCCACGAGGCCGACGA
>DATKFA010000175.1:0-4526 GCA_035511715.1 Candidatus Acidiferrum sp.
GAGGACCTGCCGCTGGGGACGCGGCACCTCGACATGGTCTATTCCCACCTCCGCTGGACGGACAAACCGTTCATGGGCAGCGTCATCTCGACCGAGGGCGCCCGTGACACCATCGAGATGGCGTCAATCGTCTTCGGGGGGCGGGAGGCGATCGAGAAGACGCCGGCGGTGATCAGCCTGATCAACGTCAACAGCCCGCTCCGCTATGACGACCGCATGCTCGGCGCTCTGCTCGAGTACTCAGAGGCCGGCCAGCCGGTGATCGTCACCCCGTTCTTGATGGCCGGCGCGATGTCGCCGATGGGTCTGGCCGGGACGGTGGCCCAGCAGACGGCGGAGGCGCTGGCCGGCATCGCGCTGGTGCAGCTGATCCGGCCGGGA
Source organism: Candidatus Acidiferrum sp. (assembly GCA_035511715.1). Taxonomy (GTDB): domain Bacteria; phylum Chloroflexota; class Dormibacteria; order Dormibacterales; family Dormibacteraceae; genus 40CM-4-65-16. The sequence continues at coordinate 382 of DATKFA010000175.1, forward strand.
ACTCCCAGCGTGTACGGCTCGTTTCTGACCAACACCGACATGCAGTCCGGCTCACCGGCGTTCGGCACCCCCGAGTCCGCGATGGGCATCCTCGCCAGCGCGCAGATGGCGCGCCATTACAACCTTCCGTTCCGCGGCGGTGGAGCGCTCACGTCGTCGAAAGCGCCCGACGCGCAGGCGGCCTACGAGTCGATGATGTGCATGTGGCCGACCATCCTCGGCCGCGTCAACTTCGTCCTCCACGCGGCGGGCTGGCTCGAGAGCGCGCTGCTCGCCTCCTACGAGAAATTCATCATCGATGTCGAGCAGCTGCGCATGTTCGAATGGATCCTCGGGCATGGGATGCCGGTCGACGACGAGGGGCTGGCGATGGACGCGCTGCGCGAGGTCGGCCCGGGCGGTCACTTCCTGGGCGCAGAGCACACGATGCGCCACTACCGCACCGGTTTCTATCGTCCGTGGATCTCCTCCACCGAGAACTTCGACCGCTGGCAGCGTTTCGGATCGCGCCCAGCGGAAGTCGTCGCCGCGGAGCGGTGGAAGCAGGTGCTTGCGGAGTATCCGGACCCCGGCATCGACCCCGGCGTCGACGAGGCGCTGAAGGAGTTCATGACCAGGCGGAAGCTGGAGATCGGCGATTCCTGAATCACGGTTCGGGCGCCTCCTCGACGAGCTGGCCTCGGCGCAGCCGGCGCCGGCCAGTGGATCCGCAGCGGCAGCAGTCGTCGCCGCCGCTGCGGCGCTGCTACAGAAGGTTGCGCTGCGGAGCGCGCTGCCAGAAGAAAACCAGCGCGCTCAGGCCATCCGTCTTCGGGCGGAAGAGCTGATCGAGCTCGATTCGATCGCGTATCTCGACTTCGTTGCCGCCTTGCGGTCAGGCGAAAACGTTGACGAGGCGCGGACGCAGACCATCGAGGTTCCCAAAGAGATCGCGCTGGCCGCGTCAGGTGTGTTTTTTCTCGCGAGTGACATGGAGCGCCGATGCAATCCAAACCTGCGGCCGGACGCCGCCGCGGCGGCGATCCTGGCTCAGGCGGCGGAAAAGACGGCGATGATGCTGGTCGACTTCAACGAGTCAGCTCTCCGGCGAGCCGCTCGAGGCCGCGAAGGTGGTCCCGGTCGTGGCGCAGAGCGATCTCGAGATAACGGTCGATCGTCACGTCCCCGAACGTCTCGTGGCGGCCGGTCAGCTTCGTCCGCTGCTCCTCGTCAAGGGTCCGCACGAAACCGAGCAGCATCGTCCGGGTCCCCACCCACTCGTCGAGCGCGTCGTCGAGGTGGATCCCGCTGAAGTCGGTGTCGTCGTTGTTGTAGTACCCGAACGTCGGGTTCTCGCCTGCGGCGATCGCGCGGATCCTCGGAACGTACGCCTCGCGTTCCGACGCGGCGAGATGCGCCGCGATGTCGCGCAGATCCCATGCGCCGACCCGCGCGGACGGATCTTCCGCCGAAACACGCAGCATCGCGATCATCAGCTGCTGGCTGTTCTGGAGATCGTCGAGGATGGCGTCGTTCATGTCGGGTTCAGCAGTTTCGCGCGCGGGTGGGCCGCCGTCAACTCTTCCACCAGCACGGCGACGACCTCCTGCGGCGCGCCGGCCCGGTCCTCGACCGGTCCCCATTTCCATCCCTCCAGGTAGGCGTCCATGTCGGTGGAGCCGTCCTTCATTGCGTAGGCGTCGATCGCGGCCTGAAAGTAGTCCGGCAGCATTCGCTTGGCCTCGGATTCGGTGTCCCAGGCTTTGACCTGCGACGGGATGTGCTTCCAGTACATCACCTGATATTTCGCCATTACGCCGTGACCAGCTCCGCCAGACGGTCCTCGAGCTCGCCCAGCCCGACATCCTCGATCTCTAGAGGAAGGCCAAGGTACCGCGCGATGTCCTCTGCTTTCGCAGCCAGGCGCGGGTTGGGAGCCTGACGCAGAAACAGGACGGCCTCGTAGTTGCCGAAAAGCATCGATCTCAGCTCCGGGTACCGGTCGAGCCCTAGCCCTTTGATGACCGCGCGGTCGAAGTTGCGCACGAGCCAGTCGGTGAGGAAGAAGGTCGCGGGCCGCTTGTCGGCGATGTCGGCGAATCGCTCCGCGCCCGCGAATACCTCGTAGCAGTGCGGACCGCGCAGGCGCGAGGCGCCGAACTCGTCGAGGATCGGCTCGAGCTTGCCTGTGGTCCCGCAGTCGCCGTAGACCACGACGAGCTTTTCGTAGCGAGGCCGCAGCTCACGGAGCTTCGCATGCAGCTCCTCGACGATGCGCGACGGATACAGGTGCAGATACGCGGAGAGGCCGTAGATGTCGACGTCCCACTCGCGCCTGCGCACGATCTCTTTGACCTCGCCGCCGAGGGCGCCGCATATGACGAGCGCGGTAGTGCTCACCGCGGTGCGGGCTCGAGGTGAGGAAAGCCGAGCACGGAGATGAACGAGTCGTTGAAGTCCGTGCGGCCCGACAGCTCGATGTACTCGATGCGCGACGGCAGCTCGAACGCGACCTGCCGCTCGCGATAGGAAAGGAGCGCGATCTTCGCGCCCTCACCGGCGGAGTTGCCGACCGCGATGATCCTGTCCACGTCGACCGGCGGCACCAGGCCGATGATCTTCGCGCTCTCGGGGTTGAGGTAGGAGCCGAACGAGCCGCCGAGCAGCACCTGGTCGAGGTCGCCCGCGGTGACGCCCAGGATGTCCATCAGGACTTTGATCCCGGTCGCGATCGACCCCTTGGCGAACTGGAGCTCGCGGATGTCACGCTGGGTCAGATAGACGCCGTCCGCGAGCAGGAACGCGCGGATCCCGTCGACGTCGATGAGCCGGTCGCGCAGCGGATGGTCGGGCACGTCGCCGGCCAGCTTCATACGGCCAGAGTGCTCCATCAGGCCGGCGAGCAGCAGCTGCGCCGCCGCGTCCACCAGTCCCGATCCGCAGATTCCCAGCGGCGCGACATCGCCGCCGATGACCTGAAGCTCCACCCGATCGCCGAGCGTCACACCCTCGATCGCGCCCGTCGTGGCGCGCATTCCGCATCGGATCTGGCTGCCCTCGAACGCCGGTCCTGCCGGCGCGGCCGTCGCGAGGGCGCGCTGCGCGTTCCCGAGCACGATCTCGCCGTTCGTGCCGACGTCGACAAACACTCGAAGCTTGTCCTCTCGCACCACGCCGGTGGCCAGCACGCCGGCGACGATGTCGGCGCCGACGTACGCGCCGAGGGCCGGCAGAGTCTGCACGTAACCCTGCGGATGGATGCGGAGCCCGACGTCCCTTGCGTCGATGCTCAGCTGGTCCATGAAGGCGGGCGTGAACGGGGACATCGACAGCGGGCTCGGGTCGACGCCGAGCAGTAGGTGGAGCATCGTGACGTTGCCGACCACGACTGCTTCGTAGGTCTGAGCTGGAGTGATGCCCGTCTCGGCATAGAGCTCGTCGAGGATGCCGTTCATCGTCGCCACCACGGCGTCTCGCAGCTCGACGATCGCCTCCGGCCCGTTCATGCCGTGGCTGATGCGCGAGATCACATCCGCGCCGAACGGCGCCTGGCCGTTGAGCGTGGACCGCACCGACGCCGCCATACCGGTGCGCAGGTTCATCAGCGTGCCGACCAGCGTCGTGGTCCCGACGTCGAACGCCACGCCGTAGCAATCGTTCGTCGTGTCGCCCGCCTCCACCGCGACCAGGTGCTCACCCGCGAGCACGGCGGTGACGCGGAACCCGGCCTCGCGGAAGACGCTCGGCAGCGTACGCAGCACGGCGACCCCCGCCGCCATGTCGTGGCCTTCGACGGTGAGGGCCTCCTTCAGCCGCGCGACGTCGCTGCGCTGGTCTTGCAGCGAGGGCTCGCTCAGCTCCAGGTAGACCTTGCGTACGTTCGGGTCGAGGATGACCAGCCGGCCGAGGCCCATCGTCGCCGCCTTCGGCACGCGCAGCAGCTGCGGCACCTCGCACGTCATGTCGTCGTAGATCGGGGCCTGGCAGGAAAGGCGCCACCCGTCGGCGATCTCCTGCGGCCGCAGCAGGCGGTGGTCCGCGCCGGAGGGGTCCGGCCGGCCCGCGATCACTCGCACCTTGCACTTGCCGCAGGTGCCGCGGCCGCCGCACGTCGAGTCGATGGGCAGGCCGATCCAGTGCGCCGCCGAAAAGACTGTCGTTCCCGC
>DATKFA010000176.1:0-2939 GCA_035511715.1 Candidatus Acidiferrum sp.
AAGGACCTCTTCCCCGCCATCTTCAGCCGCCACGCCGAGGCTTACGACCGCCGCCTGGAGGGGGCCATGACGCGCGGAGAGGCGAGGGGGCGGCAGCGTGTGATCGACCTGGTCGAGGCTCGGCCTCGGATGCGGATCGTAGACCTCGCCTGTGGTCCGGGGAACCTCAGCCGCCGGCTCGCGGCGCTCGTCGCCCCGGACGGCGAGGTGATCGGAGTGGACCTCGCGCCCGGGATGCTCGAACGCGCCCGCATGTCGGGCGCCACGAACGCGCACTTCGAGCTGATGGACATCGAGGACCTGAAGTTCGATGACTCGTCGTTCGACGCCGCTGTGTGCGGCCACGGCCTCCAGTTCGTGCCACACATCGATCGCGCTCTCAGCGAGGCCCGCCGCGTGCTGAGATCGGGATCGCACTTCGTCGCGAGCGTGCCGGCCGCGCGAGGCGGTTCGGTGATGACCCTCCTCGACTCGATCGTCGATCGCTGGCTTCCCCCCGCGCCAGAAGCCGAGGATCGCGCCGCGACTCGCGCTGTGGTTTTTGACGCCGAGCTCCTGCACCACGCTGCGACCCAAGCAGGATTCACGTCGGTCCACGTTGAGGAGATCGAGGAATCCGTGAGGTGGGAGTCGGCGGAGCAGCTCGTCGGCATGTGCTCGAGCTGGTGGGACTGCGCGGCGCGGCTGGAGAAGGTCGAGGAAGGGCGGCGCCAATCGTTCGTCGAGGACGCCGCGGCGACGATTCGCGCGCAGCACCCCGGCGCATTCGAGACCAGAAACCGGAACCACATACTTTTCGGCGTGGCGCCCTGAGGTGCCGCGGCCGAGCATCATCCTTCGCCTGGTCGGGTTCGCGGTCGCAGCGGGCCTGGCCATGGCGGGAGTGCAGCCGGTCATCGCAGCGGCTGCGGGATCGGTCAGCCTGGAATGGGCCTTTCGATTGACCGCCCCGGCGCTGATCGCCGCCACGCTGGTCTTCGGCGCGGCGCGGATCATCAATCGGGGCGACGCGCTTCAGCCTCCCTGGTACTCCGCGTGGTTGCTGCTGCCCGGCTCCTTTCTGCTTGCGGGTGCCGCGGCGATGTGCATATTCGGCGCGTTTGTGCAGGTCTCGATCATCCCGCCGGCGATGTGGCTGCTGCTGATCAGCGGTGCTTCGCTGTGGATCGCCGCCATGGCGCTGGTGCGAAGCCAGTCACACTGAGCGCCCGGCCGAACTTCTCGAAACCCGGTCCATGATCGCGACCCTGGCGCGATCGAGCGCGTGCGCACCGTCACCGGACTTGAAGCCGCTGTTGGCGCCCCCCATCAGGCTGTCCAGCTCCCAGGCCAGCTGCGCCGGATCCACGCCGGGGTCGATCTCCCCCGCCTCCTGGGCTTCGCGGACCGCGCGCTCCAGGGAGTAGGACCAGTAGGCCTTCTTCTCGAGTACGGAATCCCGGACCGGTCCTGGCCGCCGGCTGTCGTACTCCTCAGCCACAGCCCAGAAGAAGCAGCCGCCCGGAAAGACGCCGCGCTCCAGGTAGGACAGCCAGGAGGTGCACAGCGCGACGACGCGGCCGACGCCGCGAGGCTCGGCGAGCGCCGGGCGGATGACCTCGTCGGTGAAGACGCGTGCCGCCTCGTGGATGGTCGCGAGGTGCAGCTCCTCCTTGGAGCCGAAATGCGCGAAGAGCCCGCTCTTGCTGATGCCGAGGTCGTCGGCCAGGCGCTGAAGCGAGACCGCCTCCAGGCCCTCAGCGGAGCCAACACTGGCGGCGTGCTCGAGGATCGCCTGCCTGGTCTTCATTCCGCGGAGCCGCCTGCGGTCGGAGGTCTCGACTGCCATCGCTTGATTTTAGCACGACCGGTCGGTTAGTATTCGGGCTGATAAACGACCGATCGTGCTAATTGTCTGAGGAGGCTGTCCTGATGGTGGAGATAGAGGCGGGATGTGATGGGCGGCCCGGGCTGGCCACCCTCGAGAGCTCGGATTCGGCGCTCGTCGGCGAGATGTTCCGACGCCTGTCGGCCCAGTCGATTTACTGGCGCTTCTTCAGCCCTATCTCGAGGCCGGACCTGCTCCAGCGGTCGGTGCAGCAGCTCGACCAACGCGACCGTCAGGGCGTGGGCGCGGTCGTCGGCGGACACCTGGTCGGGATCGCGCAGTACGTCCGGCAGCCGGGCGACACGCAGGCGCAGCTCGCGATCGTCATCGTCGACGAGTGGCAGCGCCAGGGACTTGGAACCCGGATGGTCGCCGCCCTCGCCCATCGCGCCCGCGAGCGAGGGATCGACTCCTTCGCCGTCGACATCCAGGGCGACAACTACGGAGCGCTGAAGCTGTTCCGGCGCGTCGCGGCCGGAGCGCGCTTGACTTACTCGGCCGGTGTCGGCGAGGGCGTGATTCCGCTCAGCTAGCCCGCGGCGCGGGAGTGCGTCATCCCCGCGCCTCCTGCCATCGAACGGCGGAAAAATACCGCCACCCACATCCGATAGGGCCTCCAGCTCTCAGCGATCTTCGCCAGCTCCTCGATGTCGGGCGTCGTGCGCAGGCCATAACCCGTTCGCACCGCGTCGAGCAGCCGCGGCTCCCTGGTCGGGAGCTCGTCCACCGCGCTGAGCGCGCGCAGCCGAACCAGCTGGGAGCCGAACTCGCCGATGCCTGGCAAGCGCTTCAAGTGCTCGAGCGCGTCCTCGGCCGGCATCGCACGCAGCGTGTCTGTGTCGAGCTGCCCGGCGAGCGCCGCTCGACCCAGGGCGTTGAGGTACTCGACCTTGCGGCCGAACAGGCCTTTGAACGAGGTGAGCTGCGCGAGAACCTCGGGCGCGGGGAAGTTGAACAGCCGGTGCCCGTGGACGTCGACTGACGTCCCGAGCTCGCGACACATTCGCTCCTTGATGCCCTGCCCCTGGCGCATCGAGATCCGGGTCGAGATCTGGCACCACGCCGTCGCCTC
>DATKFA010000177.1:0-3138 GCA_035511715.1 Candidatus Acidiferrum sp.
GGTTACGTGGAGGCGCGCCGGATCCACGACCTCTGCGCCGAGCGCGGTGTGCCGGTGTGGATGGGTGGGATGCTCGAGACGGGGATCGGCCGGGCCGGCAACGTCGCGATGGCCGCGATGGCCAACTTCACGCTGCCGGGCGACACCTCGGCGTCGGACCGCTACTACCGGCGCGACATCACGGAGCCTTTCGTGCTTCGCGACGGACGGCTGCCGGTGCCCACTGGACCGGGCCTTGGCGTCTCTGTCGACCAGGACTTCCTCGATTCGATTACATCTTCTGTCGAGATCGCGGAAGGGGCTTCGACGCGAGCAGGTCGTCGATAGGAGTCGCCTGCGCCGCCGCGCCAAGGCGGGGCAGGCCGAGGTCGTCCTCGATCGTCGCGAGAAGCGAGTAGTGGTCGTAGCTGCGGTCGCTGCGGTGGAGCAGCGGTTCGGGGTGGATCACCAGCGTCAGGACTGAGTTGGCGCTGTCTTCGCCCTCGTCCCAGGTGATGAAGAGCACGCCGCCGTCGCTCCACGCGCTCGTGCCGAGGATCACCGGGACGGTTTGCGCAAGCCAGGCGTTGACGACCGAGTTGGAGCAGTCGTGGCCGTCGTGGCAGAGGTCGGGCGTGATCCAGACGAAGCGCGGCACGTCGGCCGCCATGTCGCTCGCGAAGCTCGTGAAAGGCACGACCTGCGACGGACACGTCCCGCCGTAGTACCCAAAGGGGTTGTGCTTGAGAGCGTACGGATAGGGGCTGTGATAGCAGCCGTTCGACATGCCCTCCATGTAGGCGCGCCAGGTGACGCCCGCGGCCGTCAGCTGCGCGCCCAGCCCGCCGGCCGGAAGGCTGTGCCAGCCGTCGTCGGCGATGCCGTAGGTGGTGCCCGAGGTAAGCGCGAGGTAGTTCGGAAGGCTGGGATGCGAGACGCCGTGATAGTCAGACGTGAAGGCGTACTGCTGCGCCAGCTGCGCGATGTAGCCGCTACCCACGACCTGCGCGTAGCTGCGGTTCTCGAGGACGATGACGAAGACGTGCGAGGGTGCGGGCGTCGATGATGGTTCTGCGCTGGGGAACGTCAGCGCCGGAGGCGAGTTGCTGGGAAGCGGCTGAAGATGCGCGGGCTTGCCGCTGCACGCGGCGAGCGCGATGAGCACGGTCAGGCTCACCGCCAATCGATGGGCGGTGGAGGTTCGGCCGGACCGTGGCGGCCGCATCACGTCCCTCCGCCTCGAGGGCGACGAGCTCCTGGACCAGGGCATCGGAATCGATCAGCCTACCGCGGAAGGATTTGTCGAAGGCGGCGCCTTCGGATGGGACGAGATGGTGCCGAACCTCGAACCGAACGGGGTTCTGCCCGACCACGGCGAGGCCTGGAGATTGCCGTGGGAGGTTCTGGGTGAAGGCGTCATGCGATGCACCGGCCGCCTCGTGCGATGGCAGCTGGACAGGCGCATCTCCCTCGGCGACTCGGTCGAGGTGTCATACCTATACACAAACGTGGGCGACAAACCGCATACCGCGTACTGGTGTGCGCACCCACTGCTCCGTTACCGGCCGGACATGGAAATTTCAGTCGACCTGCCGCGTCCCGCTGAAGGCCGGAGCAAGAAGGTCTTCTTGCCACCTGGCTCCGTCGATCGCGTGCGAATTGGTCCGGTGGTCGTCAGCTGGGACTCGGTCAAGGCGCCCGACGTCGCGATCTGGATTTGCAACGGCGATCTCGGCGGCTACCGCCAGGTCGCGGTCGAGCCGTCGTGGACGCGGACCGACTTTGCTGCCGGTCAGACGCATTCGTGGTGGCTCCGGATAGCCGCTCTCTAAACTGAGCCGCAATGCCCAAGGTCATCGGTTTGCGCTGCCGCGAATGCGGCGCCGAGTACGAGCTGCAGGCGACGCACGTCTGCGAGATGTGCTTTGGGCCGCTCGACGCCGTCTACGACCAGGCGCTGCTGAAGAAGACGGTGTCGAGGTCGCGGATCGAAGCGGGGCCGAAGTCGATGTGGCGGTACAGGGACCTGCTGCCGGTGGAGGACTCGGTCAACGTCGTGACGTTGGGCGAGGGCTACACGCCCCTCGTCAAGGCCGACAGGCTCGGCGCCGAGCTCGGCCTTCGCAACCTGTATGTGAAGAACGACAGCATGAACCCGACCAACTCGTTCAAGGACCGCGTCGTTTCCGTCGCGATCAGCTGGGCGCGCTCGAACGGGTTCGAGACGATAGCGTGCGCGTCGACGGGCAACCTGGCCAACGCCGTCGCGGCCTACGCGGCGCGTGCGGGCCTCGAGTGCTTCGTGTTCATCCCGGTCGACCTCGAGCCCGCGAAGGTTGCGGCCATCAGCGTCTTCGACCCCAACCTCGTGGCCGTGCGCGGGACTTATGACGACGTCAATCGATTGTGCTCTCAGCTGATCGAGTCGACGCCGTGGGCGTTCTGCAACATCAACATCCGGCCGTTTTACGCGGAGGGATCCAAGACGCTGACGTTCGAGACCGTGGAGCAGCTCGGCTGGAAGCTGCCGGACGAGATCATCATCCCCATCGCTTCGGGGTGCCAGTTCGTCCGGCACCGGCAGGCCGTGAGGGAGCTGATGGAGTTCGGCCTCGTCCGCTCGGACCGCGTGCCCGCGTTCACCGGCGCGCAGGCTCTCGGATGCGCGCCGGTCTACAACGCCTTCGTGTCCGATACGCCCGACCGCGTGCTTCCGGTGAAACCGAACACGATCGCGCGGTCGATCGCGATCGGCAATCCATCCGACGGTCTGTACGTGAACCGCATCGCACGCGAGACAGGCGGCGTGGTCGAGGCGGTGACGGAGGAGGAGATCGTCGACGCGATGCGGTTGCTTGCTCGGACCGAGGGGATCTTCACCGAGACCGCGGGAGGAGTGACGATCGGTGTGCTTGCCAAGCTGGCGCGGGCCGGCCGTTGGCGGGGGGACGAGGTCGTGGTGGCCTACGTCACCGGGCACGGATTGAAGACCGCCGACGTGCTGGCCTCGGCGAACGGCCACGCCCGCCGGGTGGAGATCGACCCGACGATGAAATCATTTCGCGAAAAGGTGAGTATTTAGGTCGTCATGGCGCAATTTCGAATTCCCGGTCCGCTGCGGCGCCTGTCGGATGGGCAGGTGACCGTGGACGTCGAGGC
>DATKFA010000178.1:0-6158 GCA_035511715.1 Candidatus Acidiferrum sp.
GCAACTCGAGCACGATCGCTATCAGCAGGCTCGCCGACGTCACCGGCCGGCCCGAGCGCTGCTGCAACATGCACTTCTTCCATCCGGTGACCGTGATGCAGCTGTGCGAAGTGGTCCGCGGGCCGAAGACCTCGCAGGACACCGTCGAGACCGCGATGGAGTTCGTGCGCACCATCGACCGCACCCCGGTGCTCCTCAACAAGGAGATCTGGGGCTTCATCGTCAACCGGATCCTCTTCGCCGCATCCGAGGAAGCGATGCGTCTGTACGAGGGCGGATACGCAAGCGCCGAGGACATCGACATCGCCGTCCAGAAGGGCGTCAACTGGCCGATGGGTCCGTTCCACCTGCTCGACTTCAGCGGCCTGGACATCTTCTACGGAGCGATGCAGGATCGACACCGGCTCGGCGAGGGTCCGGAGCCGCCGGCGCTCTTGAAAAAGCTCGTGGAGGAGGGCCGGCTGGGCCGGAAGACGGGCAAGGGTTTCTTCGACTACGGCCAGGGCTAGCGCGGAAATCAGGAGGCGCGCGCCGTCGCGCGTCCTGGACGCGCTCTGCGCGCCAAAATGGGTTTTGCCCCCGTAGCCCAATGGCAGAGGCAGCCGGCTTAAACCCGGTCCAGCGCGGGTTCGACCCCCGCCGGGGGTACCGGTGTAAAGGAAGACTAAAATTTGACGACAATGGATCTCCGATTCGAAGAGGAACCTGACGAAGAGCCCGACGAGCCCGAGCCTTCGCAGCCTGATGGTGCGCGTGGCACCGCGACCGGGACCGTGCCTTCGGTCGGGCTACCGACCAGGGACTGGGAATACTCGACGAAGGTCATGACCGTGACCCAGCTCGCTGACGGCGTCACGGTGGTCAAGGTCCTCCACGAGGCGGCTGCCGACGGATGGGAGCTGGCCAGCGTGCTCGACGGGGGGGAGAAACGCGTGATCCTGATGCGCCGCCCGAAGCGCGCAGCCCGTGAGACACGACGGGTGGGTTTCGCGCCTCCGAAGTCAGGCTGAGCACACCTCCACCGCGCCGCCGGCGGCGAATCCTCGTCATCGAAGACGACGTTCCCGTGCGGATGCTCGTCGCGGAGGTTTGCCGCCTTCAGGGACACGACGTCGTGGAGGCGGGAACAGGCGCGCAGGCGATCGAGCTCGGCCGCAGCTCGCAGCCTGATCTGGTGCTTGTCGACTGGGTGCTGCCCGACATCAGCGGCACAGAGGTGATCCGCGAGCTGCGCCGTCACGGAGTCGTCGCGCCGATGGTGATGCTCACCGGACGTTCGACCAAGATGGATGAGGTCGTCGGTCTCGAGGTAGGAGCGGACGACTACATCACCAAGCCTTTCGATTCCCGCATCCTCGCGGCGCGGATCAACGCGCACCTTCGGCGCTCCGCGATCGCGGAAACGGGCGGCAGCCGCGAGGGCGTGCTCAGCATCGGCGCTCTTCAGATCGACAACGCCGCGCGCAGGGTCAAGGTCGGGGACGACGAGATCACGCTGACGATGACCGAGTTCAACCTGCTCGCCGTGCTGGCCGCCAATCCGGAGCGCGTGCTGACTCGCGCGCAGCTCCGCGACAAGGTCTGGGGTTATCCGCACGATCTCGACGACCACTCGGTCGATCCGCACGTGCAGCGACTGCGCCGCAAACTTTCGGAACGGTCGAACACCGGCGTGAGCCTCGAGGCCGTCCCGGGGCTCGGTTATCGTCTGTCGGTCAAGGGCGCTTGACGGAGAGCGCGACAGAGCTCTTCGGGCCGGTCGCCCGCGACCTCGTGACGGTGGAGACCCAGCTACGTAAGGAAATCGGGTTTGACCCGCCCGAGGTGGCACGCGCAATGGCGGATCTCTTCCAGGCCGGAGGCAAGCGGCTCCGACCGGCGCTGGTACTGCTCGCGGGGCGGTGCGGCACCTACGAATTGGAGCGCGTCCTCCCGGCCGCAATGGCTGTCGAGGTCACGCATGCTGCCACGCTCGTGCACGACGACGTCATCGATCGCTCCGCGACGCGGCGCGGTCGCCCCACCGTCGCGGCTTCGCTCGGAGACGAGCCCGCGATAGTGATCGGTGACTTCTACTTCGCCAAGGCTTATGAGTACGCGGCGCGAACGCGTGCGCATGAGGTGGTCGTCATCCTGGCTGAGGCTGTGATGAAGATCTGCGCGGGCGAGGTGCGTCAGCAGGCCATTCGGTACCGCTACACCACATCGATAGACGAGTACATGCAGCGGATCGAGGCCAAGACCGCCACCCTGCTTGCCGCGTGTTGCGACATCGGCGCGCTGCTCGGCGGTCTCTCGGAGAGAGATCGCGGTGCGCTCCGCAACTACGGGCGCTCTCTCGGCCTTGCGTTTCAGATTGCCGACGACGTCCTCGATTACACGGGAACCGAAGGGGAGGTCGGAAAACCGATCGGCCACGACATCCTCGAAGGATTCGCGACGCTGCCTTTGATGCTTTCATCGGTCCAGCTCGACGACGATCGACGGCTCAGCGAAGCTGACGCGCGACATATCGTCGAGGCCGTGCGCAGCAGCGATGGACCTCGAGACGCGCTCGCGCAAGCGATGAAGCACGCGCGTGATGCACGCGAGCACCTGCAAAAGCTCGAGCACAGCGAAGCCACCGCCGCGCTCGCTTCGCTAACGGACTACGTGGTCACTCGAAAGCTCTAATCTCTCTCTCCATGTCCCGGGGTGGGATGGGCTTGGTGATATGAGCAGGGTCAGGCTGGTGGGTGTGGGTCCGGGTCATCCTGATCTGGCCACTGTGCAGGCTGTCGAAGCAATTCGCGAGGCCGACGTGATTCGCAATTGCGATGGATGCGGCGCCGGCCTTCTGCACCTCGCGCCCGCGAACGCCGACATCGCCCCGCTGCAATCCATCGACGAGGTCGTGCGACTCGCGCGTAGCGGGCGCAACGTCACGGTTCTTCTTCCGGGCAATCCTTATGCGTTTTCCAACGGCAGCGCGATCGCCGAGCGGCTCGAGCGGGCGGGTGTCGATTTCGAGGCGGTGCCGGGCTTGATCGTCGAGCTGGCGGCGCCCGTTATGAGCGGCATCCCCTTGACCATCGAGGGGCTTTCGGCCTCGATCGGCTTCGGTCTCGTCAACGGCGGCGAGACCGTCGTGCTGCGCCTCGCCTCGGGCTGGTGGGAGTCCGGCATCACCGCGCTCCTGCAGAACGGGCGCAAGCCAGAAACGCCGGCCGCTCTCATCCTCAACCCAGGCCTGCCGGGCCAGCATCGGGTGAGCGCCCCGCTCGGCGAGCTGGCGCGCAAGGCGGCCACCTACGGCATCCGGGGCGACGCCCTGCTGGTGCTGGGGCCTGGGGTGGAGATGTCGGACCGCCTCGACACGCTGTCCCGCCGCCCTCTGCACGGACGGCGCATCCTCATCACCCGCGCGCGCCACCAGGTCGACCCGTTTCGTCGCGAGCTCGTGGACCTCGGCGCCGCGGTCGTGGAGATTCCGACCCTCGAGATCAGGCGCCTTCCGACCGAGGATCGCGTGCGCAAGGCGATCCAGAGCCTGGACCGCACGGCGCTTGTCATCTTTGCCTCGGCCAACGCGGTCGACATCTTCTTCCAGATGCTGATGTCGTCCGGCCTGGACGCCCGCGCGCTGCACCACTGCAAGCTGTGTGCGATCGGCCAGGAGACGGCCGACGCCCTGGGTGCGCACGGCCTCCGGCCCGAGCTGGTGACGTCCGAATACACCGCCGAGGGCCTGGCCAACGCGCTCCAGGGTTGGGAGATGCAGGGCATGCGGGTGCTGGTGCCCCGTGCGGAGATCGCGCGTGACGCCCTACCATCGCTGCTTGCCAATCGAGGTGCTGAAGTCGAGATCCTTCCCGTCTACAGGGGCGTCTGCCCGGCCGGCTCCGGGCCCGCGCTGCTGCGCCTGTTCGAGGGCGAGGGCGTGGACGTGATCACGTTCACCAGCTCGTCGACGGTGGTGAACTTCGTCCAGGCCTTCCCGGAGGATCGCCTGCCCGCGATCCTGGGCGACGCCGAGATCGCCTGCATGGGACCGGTGACCGCGGACACCGCGCGCAAGCTCGGGCTGGACGTCTCGATCGTGGCCCGCGAGTACACGACCCACGGTCTGGTCCAGGCGATCGCCGAGGCGGCCGCCCGCAAGTGAGTCAGGCGAGACCATCGCGCCGGCCCACGCCGGTCGTCACGGACGAGCCCGACGTCCCGGTCGTCTGGAACCGCCAGACCTGGACCGCTCTGCTGGTCATGGCGGTCCTCATAGCGGTCGTGATCGGGTCAGGCGTCCTGATCAAACGCGCCATCGAGCCGGTGGTCCCGTCCGCGCTGGCGAGCTGCAAGACCTCGACCCAGACCGGTCCACACGAGTTCATCGCACCGCAGCCGATGTGCATCACGGCTGCGCAGAAGTTGACCGCGACCATAACCACCTCGCAGGGCGACGTCGTGGTGCAGCTCCATCCCGAGATCGCACCCGTCACCGTGAACAACTTCGTTGTCCTCGCCGCCCACGGCTACTACAACGGCCTGCTGTTCTGGAAGGCGGAGGACTGGGTCGTCCAGGGCGGAGATCCGCGGGGCAACGGCACCGGCGGGCCTGGCTACAACCTGCCCGACGAACCGAGCAATGAGGCGTGGGACGTCGGCGCCCTGGGAATGGCGCGGGTGCCCGGAGGACCGATCAACGGAAGCCAGTTCTTCATCGAAAAGGCCGCGTGGCCGGGGAGCGGCCCGACCGCGGTCTACAACCGCTTCGGCACCGTCATTTCAGGGATGGACAAGGTCCAGGCGATCGGCGTGACCGACACGATCAACTCGATCACGATCAAAGTCTCATGAGGCTTGTCTGACGGCCTTCTAACGACGCCCGTCCTATAATCGGCGCAGATGCCGTTCCACCCTTTGTGGCTGGTTGTGATCCTTGCCGTGGTGCTCATCATCTTCGGGCCTGGCCGGTTGCCTGAGCTCGGCGGAGCGATCGGCAAGGCGATGAGGGAGTTTCGCAAAGCAACCAGCGAGATCACCAACGAAGTGACTGCCGCGGCCAAGCCCGAGCCGGCGCCCTCCGAGGCCAGCAAGAGCTCGACGTCAGAGACTAAGCCGACCGGCAGCTAGGCCGCTCTGGTGGCGCTTCTCGAGCGGGTTCTCCAGCGCGGCCCCGGGACACGCGTCCCAGTCGAAGAAGAGCGCATGTCGGTCATTGAGCACCTCGAGGCTCTCCGGCGCATGCTCATCGTCTCGCTTATCGCATGGGGCATCGGCACCATTGCTTCGATTTTCATCGCCGGTCGGGTCATCACGTTTCTGATCACACGAGCCGGCATTGGTCACGCCATCTACCTGCAGCCAGGTGGTGGCGTGCTGCTGCAGCTGAAGGTGGCGCTCTACATCGGCGTGGTCCTCGCAGCCCCCGTGATCATTCAGCAGGTCTGGTGGTTTGTGAGCCCCGGTTTACATACGCACGAGAGGCGATTCGTTCTGCCGATGGTGGTGGCCACCATCGTCTTCTTTGCGCTGGGTGTCGGGGTAGCCATGTTCGCGTTGCCCCTGTACATCAAGGTTCTCGGTTCGCTGGCGCCGACCGATGTCAGCTACCTGCCCGATATCGGCGAGCTGGTGAGCTTCGTCTTGATCATGTGCATTGGATTCGGCCTTGTGTTCGAGCTTCCGATCGTCCTCTTCGTGCTTGGCATGCTGCGCATCGTCAGCTCGCGTTGGTTGTACAAGCGCAGACCCTACTGGTTCCTCGGGCTCGGTTTGCTCGCGAACTTTCTGACTCCTGGCGTGGATCCGGTGACCCCTATGATCATGTTCATTCCGCTGTACATCTTCTTCGAGGGCACGGCGCTATTACTGAAACTTCTCGGACGGTAACGGGCACGGCCGCGCGCCACGACGGCCGCGCACCGGACCAGCTTCGGCCGGTGAAGCTGGAGCTCGGCGTCAACGTTCATGCCGAGGGTTCGTGTCTCGTCGAGATGGGGCGCACGCGCGTGTGGATCACCGCGAGCGTCGAGGATCGCGTGCCGATGCACCGCCGCGGCACGGGTCAGGGATGGATCACGGCCGAGTACTCGATGCTGCCGCGCGCCACTCACGACCGCGGCACGCGCGAGGCGATCCAGGGCCGCATCGGCGGGCGCACCCACGAGATCCAGCGGTTG
>DATKFA010000179.1:0-2611 GCA_035511715.1 Candidatus Acidiferrum sp.
TGCGGTCCGAGGCGAGCGGCTGCTACTCCTGGTCGAACGGACCCGGCGACCGCTACGCCGCCCACACCCACAACTACGAGAAGGTGCTCTACTGCGTGGACGGCTCGATCACGTTCAACCTCGAGAGCGAGGGTCGCAAGCTGGAGCTGAAACCAGGCGACCGGATGGTGCTGCCCGCGGCCACCGTGCACTCCGCGGTGGTGGGTTCCGGCGGTTGCACGTGCATCGAGGGACACAGGTAACAAATCCCCACGGAATCAGAGCCTGCAGGGCGGCTGCGTAGGGGCCCTAAGAGCCGAGGTCCCGGGCGTAACATAGGTCGCGAGTTGAGCATCATCGAGTTCATCCGCGACCGCGCGCGCTTTTACAACTGCCCGGTCTGCGGCCGAAGCCTGAAAGGCTGCGACGTCCAGGTGCTCAGCCACGAGGACGAGCGATTCCACCTCCAGGTGACGTGCGCTCAGTGCCAGGTGACCTTCGTGGTCGTGCTCGCGATCGCCGGCGGCGCCGTCGAAGAGATCGGCGCGCCTGAGCCGGCGGAAGCGACCGAGCCCGCGCCGGAACCGATCAGCGTCGATGAGATCCTCGATCTCCACCTCTTCCTGAAGGGCTACCAGGGCACTCTCAAAGAGCTGCTCCAGCAGGCCAACCCAAGCCACTAGCCGGACGCCGGACGGCGCATGGACAAGTTGCGCCTCTTCCTTGACGACGCCGGCTCGGCGCCCCTCCTCCCCGAGGTCGTCGCTGCGCTTCGCGACGTGCCGGCAGCGAACCCGTCGAGCCCGCACACGGAGGGCCGAGCCGCGCGTACCGCGCTGGACCGCGCACGCGACGCAGCGGCGCAGGCCCTCGACGCGCAGCGCACTGAGGTCACGTTCGTCTCGTCCGGAACTGAAGCGGTCAACCTCGCCCTGTTCGGCGCCAGAGGCCGCCTGGTGACATGGGCGGCGGAGCATCAGTCCGTTCTCGGCGCAGTGCGTCGCATGCACGTCCTCGGACGAGAGGTCGTGATCGCCGCGGTCGACTCGCATGCCGTGGCGGACCTCGACGCAATCACCGCGGGCACAGCGCTCGTCTCCATCGGGCTGGCGAACAACGAGGTCGGAACCATCCAGCCCGTCGCCGAAGCCATCGCGCGTGCGCATGATGTGGGCGCACTCATCCACGTGGACGCGTGCGCCGGCCCGCGCTGGATCCCGATCCCACCGGGCGCAGACCTCATCTCATTCAGCGGGCACAAGCTTGGG
This sequence comes from Candidatus Acidiferrum sp., assembly GCA_035511715.1. Taxonomy (GTDB): domain Bacteria; phylum Chloroflexota; class Dormibacteria; order Dormibacterales; family Dormibacteraceae; genus 40CM-4-65-16. The sequence continues at coordinate 1,248 of DATKFA010000179.1, forward strand.
GCCGGCCGCGGAGGACTGCTGTACGTGCGCGATGGCGTGCGCATCGACCCGCAGGTGTTGGGAGGGCCGCAGGAGTGGGGCCGTCGCGCGGGGCACGAGGACGTTGGCGCCGCCGTCGCCATCGCAACCGCGCTCTCGGTGGCAGCTCGCGAGCGCGATCAGCGCGCCGCCAAAGCGCGGGGTCAATCGAGCCAGCTGCGAGACACTCTCGGCGAGCTCGGTGGCGCGTTGTCGGGAGCAGAGAATCGCCTGCCGAACTTTGCCTCCTGCACGTTCGCCGATCGCAAGGGCGAGGACATGCTGCTCGCGCTGGACCTGGCCGGTGTGGCCGCGTCGAGCGGCTCCGCGTGCGCCTCGGGCTCCCTCGACCCGTCGCACGTGCTGCTCGCCATGGGCCTGGACCTCCAGGAGTCGCTGGGCAGTCTCCGTCTCACCACCGGGTACGAGACGACAGGCGATGAGATAGCGCGGGCCACCGAGATCCTGCGCACCGTGCTCGCCCGCGCACCGTCCCATGCCTAAAGTCGAGGAGGAGCTCGCCCAGCGCGTAGCGCGAGGCGAGGAAGTCGTGCTTGCGACGGTGATCAAGCTCGACGGCGAGCCGCCGTCGCAGACCGGCGCCAAGCTCCTGATGTCGCGGTCCTCGGCGCTCGCGGGCACCCTCGGCTGCAGCGAGTTCGATTCTGCCGCCCTGGAGGACGCCGGTGAAATCGCAGCGACCGGCTCGCCGCAGCTGCGCACGTATCGGCATGACCTCGGATCGATCGACGTCTACCTCGAACCCTACGCGGCGTCGCCCGCGCTGGTCGTGTTCGCCAACACCCCAATCGGAAGGGCGCTCGCACGCTGGGCGCCGGAGGTCGGCTTTCGCGCCGTGCTGATCGACTCCGCCCGAGATCTTCCGGAGCATCTCGCGGACGAGGTCTATGTCGTCCACACGAACCATGACGCGCCGGACCTGGTCGAGGCGCTCCAGGCGGTGCTGCCGCTCAGCCCGCGCTTCATCGGCCTGGTCGGCAGCCGGCGCCATACGGGCCACCACCTCGAGGCGCTGCGGGCGAAGGGCGTCTCGGAAGAGGTGATCGCGCGAATCCAGAGCCCGGTTGGCCTGGACATCGGAGCCCGAAGCGCCGAAGAGATCGCCCTCTCGATCCTCGCGGGCCTGGTCGCCGTCCGCCGCGGCGGTGCAGGCGGGTGGAAAGAGTCGCCCCACGCATGAACGCCGCGCTCAACGGCGCGTCGAGCATTCACTCAATCCGTAAACGAATCGTTAAACCGGCTGAGACCGATCCGAGCCTCCGCATAATCAGGAGCCTTGTCGATCGCGACCGGGACGAGGTTGGGGCAGTATGAGGTCCAGGACT
>DATKFA010000180.1:0-4390 GCA_035511715.1 Candidatus Acidiferrum sp.
AGCGGGGCGAAAATCTCGGCCGAGATGGCCGCCGAGAATTACAACGGCAACCCCGACGACATCACCGACGGATGGATCGGTCTGGTGGTCGGCGACTTCTCCACCGGCATGATCTTCGACTGGATGCTGAGTTCCACTCGAGTAGGCGCGTTGTACGAGCGGCTGCCCATCCCCGGCGTTACGCCGGACGGCGGCTCGTTCAGCTACCTGGTGCAGTCGCCATTCGTGTCGATCAACAAGCCCGGCGAGTTCCGCGTGTGCGAGATCGAGCTCAACCCTCGGGCGCGTACCGCCGAGTGGACCGTTGACGGCAAGCCGTTCTTCAAGACCTCAGATATCCCTGTAGAGGTCCAGTCGGTAACGCTCGGGCTCATCGTCTGCACGCTGAAGCCCACCGGCCCGCAGGGCAGCACGTCGGTGCACGGCCAGGGGGCGAAGGGCAGCTGGCGCCACCTCAAGGTGACGAGCTCGTAAGACTCAGGTCATTTCCAGCGCCGAGAAGAGCTGCAAGGCGGTGCGCACGAGGGTCGGTTCCCGCTCCGGCGCGATCTGCGCCATCAGCGTCAGCGCGGCACGCGATGAGTGCCGTGCGACCAGTGCTGCCGCCTTGCTGGCGTTCTTCGTCCTGCATGCGCGGAGGATTGCCTCGTGCTCCTCGACCAGGCGGACGCCGCCGGCGATCTCCTCGGTCTGGAACATGCGGCGCAGCCGCTCGGCGCGGTCGAAGTACGCAGAAAGCGTGCGCGCGAACTCGCGACCGGCCTCAGGAATCAGGGCACGGTGGAAGCGCCGGTGGGCGCGGGCCCACAGGTCGGTGTCGGGGTCCGTGGCGTGCTTGCGCATCTCGGCCACGGCCTCGGCGAGCTCTGCGATTCGCGACTTGGTCAGAAGGGGCACGGTGACGAGCACGCCCGTCCCTTCCATCAGCACGCGCACTCCGTATACGGTGTCGATGTCGCCGACGTCGAGCGCCGTCACGCGCGTGCGCCGGCCGTGGTCGGCCTGGACGATGCCCTCCGCCTGGAGCATCTTCATCGCCTCGCGCAGCGGCGTACGGCTGACGCCCAATCGCTCCGCGAGCTCGACCTGTGAAAAGCTCGCGCCGTTGGGGATCGCACCGTCGAGGATCAGCCGGCGCAGGTACTCGTGCAATGAGCCGTTGCGCCGGTACGGCTTGACGGCGTCGAGCGAAACGCTCGACCGTCGGCGGCGTTGGATTAGTTGCGTCTTCGGCGCTGTCGGCATCAGTCGAGTCAGTGTATGCAGTTAAGCACCGTGCGCCGGATCGATCTCCACTGCCATCCCAACACCCAGGAGTGGTTCGACGCCATCACGCCGTACGTCGAGGCGCTGCGCACCTACTGGCACCGGCCGTGGGCTCCGCTTCAGGAGCAGCAGGTCATTGACGAACTGAAGCGCGCCGGGGTCGAGGTGCTGATGGTCGCGTTCGACACCGAGACCGTCACCGGATGCCCACCCTGCACCAACGAGTACGTCGCGGGGCTTCGCGACCGCCACCCCGATGTCGTGCTCAACGCATGGGCATCGGTCGATCCGTGGAAGGGCGAGGCCGCGATCCGGGAGGCCGAGCATGCGATCAAGGACCTGGGACTCATCGGCTTTCACTTCCACCCCATATGCGGCGACTTCTCGGTCGACGATCCCCGGCTGCGGCCGCTGTTCGAGAAGATCGACGAGCTCGGCGTCCCGGTGCTCATCGACGTGGGCACGACCGGCATGGGCGCCGGGTCGCCGGGTGGCCTCGGGCGGCGCCTGCGCCGATCGCACCCGCTCGCAATCGACGACCTCGCGGCGCAGTTCCCGCAGCTCAAGATCATCGCTGCGCACCCGGGCTGGCCCTGGACCGACGAAGTGCTCATGATCTGCCTGCACAAGGGCAATGTCTTCTGGGAGACGTCGGGTTGGGGACCCGAATACTTTCCTGAGTCGCTCAAGCGCGACATCCCGCGCCGGCTCAAGGACAAGATCATGTTCGGCAGCGATTACCCGAGTCTCGCGCACGTGCGTCTCTTCGACTCCTGGGCGAAGCTCGGCTACTCGGACGAGGTGATGGAGCGGGTATTCCACTTGAACGCCGAGCGCATCCTTGATCTCGCTCTGGCGAGGAGGACCACATGATCAGTGCGATCGGGCACGTCGCCCTTCGGGTCCCGAATCTCGACGACTCGGTGCGCTGGGCCACCACCGTGATGGGCCTGAGCGAGGTGGCGCGGGAGGGCAACACGTCGTATCTCACCCACGGCGGTCAGCACCATTCGCTGATCTACATCGGGGCGGGAGAGGGCGCGTTGGATCACATCTCGCTGGAGGCCGTGAACGAGGCGGCGCTCGACGAGCTGAGTGACCGGCTCGCCAAGCACGGCGTGAATACAGTCGACCACGAGCGGGAGCCAGCGGTGAAGCAGTCGATCCGCTTCTCAGGGCCCGACGGTCACCTGTTCGAGGTCTACACCGGCATGGCGGAGGATCAGCCGCGCCACACCGGCCGTGGGGTCCAGCCGCGGCGGTTCGGCCACCCGATGCTCAAGTCCGAGCACCCTCGCGAGACGCAGAAGTTCATCGAGGAGGTGCTCGGCTTCCGGCTGTCGGATGACGTGGGCGATGGGACGCTGCTGTTCCTGCGCTGCAACGCCGATCACCATGGCATCGGCATCACCAAGGGCGGCGAGGGCCTCCACCACTATGCGTGGGAGGTCGAGAACCTGGCGGTGCTCGGTGTGCTGGGCGATGTCCTGGAGAAGAACGGCGGCCGGTTGCTGTGGGGCCCAGGCCGCCACGGCGCCGGGGGCAACCTCTTCACATATCACCTCGACCCCGCCGGCTGCGTGGTCGAGTACTACGCCGACCTGATAAAGATCTACGACGAGGCCAACTACCGGCCCGGCAAGTGGGAGATGTCCGACTACCGGTTCGCCAACTTGTGGGGCCCGGGGATCCCCAGTCACGAATTCTTTGACGCCGGTGCCAAGCTGCCTGCCGCGAGGGTCGGCGCCAAGAAGTGAGTGCGTGGAGCCTCGTCACATATAGGACGCGCGAGGGCGAATCGCGTGCAGGGGCCATGATCGGAGAGCGGGTCGTCGAGTTGCCGGTAAAGGCGTGCGGCGTTCTCGATCTCGTCCAGCGATGGGACGACGTCGAGCCTGTGCTGCGCAAATTCGATCCGGCCTCGGCATCGACTGTCGCGGACGCCGAGCTCGACCTGCCGCTGCGCTATCCGCCCAAGGTCCTCTGCTCGGCTACGAACTACTACGCCCACATGCGCGAGATGAAGGTCGACCGTGACCCGGCCGCGCGTCCGTATTTCTTCCTCAAGCCTCCGACCACGGCGCTGGTCGGCCCGGATCAGCCCATCGTCGTGCCGGCCGACCCGGCCGCGAAGGTCGACTGGGAAGCCGAGCTTGCAGTCGTGATCGGCCGGCGCGCGCGCCACGTCGGCGAGAAGGACGCGCTCCACTTCGTGGCCGGTTACTCGGCCATCAACGACGTCTCGCTGCGGGGGCCGCACCGGGTGCAGCACCCGATCGGCGTTCCGTTCGAATGGGACTGGCTCGCTTCCAAGGGCGCGGACCGGTCCACGCCACTGGGGCCGGGCGTGCGCCCGGCGTTCCTCGTCGACGACCCCCAGCGCTTGGAGCTGCGCCTATGGGTGAACGGAGAACTCAAGCAGCAGGCGAGCACGTCGGACATGATCGACAGCGTCGCGGCGCTCATCGCGGCCGCCAGCGAGATCCTGACCCTCGAGCCCGGTGACGTGATTGCAACCGGCACGCCTGACGGCGTCGGGTTGCCGCGGGGCGAGTTCCTGCGGCCGGGCGACGTTGTCGAGATGGAGGTCGGCGATTTCGGCCGGCTGCGCAACCCCGTGGTGAGTGAGTGAAGGCCGCGGTCATTCACGAGTTCGGCCCGGCGGACGTCCTGAAGATCGAGGACGTGCCCGCGCCGGTGGCCCGGGCCGGCGAGGTGCTCGTGCGCGTGCACGTCGTCCGCGTTGGTGGCCTGCTCGACATCGGCACGCGCGCCGGCCGCAACCCTTTCGCGCGCCTCACCTTTCCGCACATCCTCGGCGCCGACTTTGCAGGCGAGGTGGTCGAAACGGGTGAAGGAATCAGCGATTTCAGGCCGGGCGAGCGCGTCGTGGGCGTGCCGTTCATCCCGTGCGGCGTCTGCTCTGCGTGCCAGGCGGGGCGCGACGACGCGTGCCCGAAGGCGACGCTGGTCGGCGTTCACCGCCCAGGTTCCTACGCCGAGCTCGTGGCCGTGCCGGCGAAGGTGCTGCGTCACATTCCGGATGGCATCGGCGACGAGCAGGCGGCGGCGATGGCGGTGAGCGGCCCGGTTGCGTTCACGCAGTTCCAGGTGGCCGGCTTCC
>DATKFA010000181.1:0-5220 GCA_035511715.1 Candidatus Acidiferrum sp.
CGCGGCGGCGTCGTTGGCGTAGGAGCCGGCCCCTTCGGGTCCAAACGTGAGGTCGTGCGAGACCACGGTCTTGCCGCGCGACTCTGCGTCGCGAATGCTCGCGACCGTCAGGCCCGGCACCTTGACCATGACCAGGTGCACGTCCTTGGGATCGGTGAGCCCGGCATCCTGCATGGCCGCATGCGTCGCTGTCGCGACCTTGCGGATCATGCCCATGCGACCGACTTCCTCGGGCGCGATCGCGTCCGATCCCGCCCGGCCGACGACCAGTGCCTTGCGATCGCTTGGCCTGTCGACTTCAACCCAGTCGCGCGTGACCGCGGCGATATGCGGCGTGATCACGCCGGGGCATCCACCGGACAACACGAAGATCACATGCTTCGCGACCTCGTCGACCGGAACACCAAGCAGGCCGGCGGTCCACCCTCGGAGCGCAACGTCCGCCCACACGCGGCCCCAGTCGTCGTGGAAACCGGTGCCCTCGGTCTTGCCGACCAGCGCGACGAGATTGTCGGGTTTGATCTGTCCCTCGTCCGCGAGCTTCTGCAGTCCGGCCGTGTCCGCCGGCGTCGCCGATGGGCAGACGAACATCTCCACTCGCTGTGCCTTCATCGCATCTCCTCAATCAAGACCGGGCGGCCGCTGAAAACCAAATCCGGGCATCTTCTCGAGCTCCTCGGCGAAGTCAAGGAGCGGGCCCTCCTGCGCGAACTGCCCGACGAGCTGCACGCCCACCGGCAGGCCGTCGTGGTGGCCGGCCGGGATCGAGATCGCCGGAACCCGCGCAAAGCTGACCGGCAGCACGAACCGGACGTATCGGGCCCAGGCTTCACCCAGGAACGGCGGCACGTCTTCGATCTTCATCGGCAGCAGGCCGAGGGTTGGCGTGAGCAGGAAGTCGCACCGCGTTTGCAGCGGCATCAACACCGCCCGATAAGCCGCGTTCGTAGCGGACTCAAATGCATGGAAGTAGTCCATTGCTGAGAGGTTGCGTCCCTCCGATGCGAGCTTCTGGATGCCGGGTCCAAACGTCGACAGGTCGGCCGGAAAGCTCGCCATGCTCGCCCGGCGCACGACCGCGTAGCCCTCGGTGACAAGTTTCGGATCCCAGTCGATCTCCTCGACCCGGTGGCCGGAGCTTTCGAGTGCCTCGGCGGCTCGCCGGCACGCAGCCTCGCAGGCGGGATCGGCGTCTCTGCATGCCATCCCGACCACCTTCTGCGTGCGGTCACTGGGGGCGAAGGCGGGCTGCGTTGCCGTCATCACCCCGAACAGCAGCCTCGCGTCGTCCACCGTCCGCGTGATCGGGCCGCGGGACTGCATGACCGTGGCATCGACCTCCTCTGACGGCACGCGGTCCGGCGTGGGTCGTAGACCGACGACGCCGCAACACGACGCCGGAATCCTGATCGAACCGCCGGTATCGCCGCCCAGCGCGAGGCTGCACATGCCGGCCGCCACAGCGGCGGCGCTGCCGCCGCTCGAGCCACCTGGCGTGATGCCGTCGCGCCAGGGATTCTGGGTCGGCGGGAACAGCGTGTTCGTCGTCCCGATCGCGGCCGCCAGCTCGGGCAGGTTCGTCTTGCCCAGGACAGCCATGCCCGACGCCCTCGCGCGGGCCACCGGTACCGCGTCCTCTGCCGCGATCCGGTCGCGCCACGACGGGGTTGCGTACGTATAAGGCATGCCCGCGACCGGCTGACTGTCCTTGACTGCGATCGTCACGCCCGCATAGGGACCTGGCGACGGACGGGCATTGCGGTCCACGTAGATGAACGCGTGCAGGTGAGGGTCGAACTTCTGGATCGCGTCGAGATGCGCCCGCACGACCGTGTCAGGGTCGAGCTTTCCCCGCCGGACAAGCTGGCCCGTCTCTTCCGCCGAAAGCCATCGCGCCGAACCGTCTTTCACAGGTCCGTCACCGCGTCGCCGATGATGCGGGCGAAGAGCTCACCCGCCGTGTTCACGCCGAAGTCGATTACTTCCTCGAGGTCGAAACTCTCATCGGCCTTGTCCGACGTCACCCGCACCGCACCCCACGGCAGGCCGTTCTGCTGTGCCACCTGGGCCACGGCAGCGGTCTCCATATCGACGCAGAGTCCCTCGGGGAAGTCACGGGCGATCGTGTCGCGGACAGCCTTCGAGGTAACAATCTGGTCGCCAGTAAGCACCAGTCCGGAACGGACGATGCGCGGGTTCTCCACGGCTCGCTTGGCCGCCACTAGCAGCTTTTCGGCGAGAGCCGCGTCCGCGTTTATCTCAGCGACCCCGAGCGAAGGGATGACACCGCGCGCCGGTGTCAGCGGCCGCGCATCGATGTCGTGCTGCACCGCGCCCGATGCCACCACCACGTGGCCGCGCGAGTGCTCGGCCCTCAGCTCACCCGCGAGACCGATGGCCACGATGCACCGAGGTTTGAAAGCGTCGTGAAGGAACTGGGTCGCGAGCGCCGCCGACACCTTGCCGACGCCACCGACCACGACCACCATTCCATCGCCCTCCCAGCACGAGATCCGAGGTCCGATCGTTCCGGATCGGGGAAGGCGACCGACGAGGGCGTGCGCCTCCTGCTCGAGCGCCGCAAAAACCGCAACTGGACCCAAATCGAAGGGTCAGGTTAGCGTTGGCTCGCTCTCGCGCGCGGGGACGTGATGCCGGCGCTTGACCGAATACATCGCCCGGTCCGCGCGTCGCATCAACGTGTCAGGGTCCTGTCCATCGTCCGGATACATCGCGATTCCGGCTGATACGCCCACGTCGATCTGCTCGCCGTCGAGGTCGACCGGTTCCTGGGCGACCGCCAGACGCTTGCGCACCATCGCCTCCACGAAGCGGTGGCTCGTCACCCTCGGTAGGATCCACGCGAACTCGTCGCCACCGAGGCGAGCCACGCTGTCCGTGGCGCGCAGGCCGAGGCGCAAGCGGCCGGCGACCTCCCTGAGCACGGCGTCGCCGGTCGCGTGACCGCGCGTGTCGTTGATGGCCTTGAACCCATCGAGGTCGAGCATCACGAGCGCAACCTGTGAGCCGTCGCGGCGGGCGGCGTGGAGCGCCTGGCGGAGACGATCGAAGAACAGCGAGCGGTTCGGGAGGTCGGTCAGCGGATCGTGCAGGGCACGGTGCTCGAGGGCCGCCTCCATCCGGCGCCGCTCGGTGACGTCGCGGACGACCGCCACGGTGTCGGCGCCCACCGGGCCGAGGGAGATCTCGACAGGGACGATCGCGCCGTCCTTCCGGCGCAGGCTGAAGTCCTTGATGCCGTCGCCCATCAGCCGCGGCAAGCCCCTGCTGTAGAAGCTGCGGCGGTGGCGCACGTGGATGCCGCGCAATCTCTCCGGGACGAGGGTTTCGACCGCCTGGCCGATCAGCGCCTTGCGGTCATACCCCGTCATCGCCTCGGCCGCGCGGTTGACGAAAACGATGTTGCCCTCCTTGTCCGTGACGACCACGGCGTCGGGGATGGCTTCGAGGACATCGTGTTTGGTGGGCACGACTTTCATCATGGTCAACCAGTCGCGCTTGACGTCAAACGCCCCAAATCCGTCGTGGGTTCGGGGCGTCTGGCGCCAGGCGTTCCGATAGGCAGCCCTCGTGCGCGGTTCGGTCCCGTCAGGACTCCTCGCGATACTGGCGCTGTCCGGTGGCGGGGTCCTCGTAAACCCGGGTCATCTTTCCCGTGGTGGGGTCCTTGAACACCTCAGCTGTCGGCCGGAACGAGCCAACCTGCTGTCCGCGATATCTGCGGTCCCAGACGAAGTAGCCCACGACCGCGAAGATCGCGACGACCACGAGACCGATGAGGTCCTCGACAAAGCTCATTGCTGTGAGCGTTCGATGATCGCCGCGGTTCCGTACGCGACCACCTCGGTCATGGTCTGTCCGAGCTCTGAAGAGTCGAAGCGCATCATCACCACCGCGTTCGCTCCCATCGCCCGAGCGTTCTCGATCATCCGGTCGACAGCGTGACGGCGGGTGTCTTCGACCAGCCGCGTGTATTCGACGATCTCGCCGCCGCCGAGGGCGCGAAGGTTCGCCATGATGTTGCCGCCGAGGCCGCGGCTCCGCACGACCACGCCGAACACCTGGCCGAGAGCCTGCTTCACCTCGTAACCGGCCGGACGCTCTGTCGTCGTCACCAGGACGGACTGCTGTTGTTGTGCCACTGTCGCTAAGTTTCGCGCGTCGCCACGTGAGGCGGCGCCCAGAAGACCAGCACGCGCAGGTCCTCGGCGATGTCGTGGAAGCGGTGCTCGACACCGGCGGCGACGAAGACGAGGCTCCCCGGCTTCACGGCCCGGTCCTCATCAGCCACGCGGATCGACCCGCGGCCGCCGATCACGTAGTAGACCTCGTCCTCCCGATGCGGCTTCTGGCGGTCAGTCGAACCTGCCGGCCAGATCGCGAGCCCGACGCTCAGCTTCGACGAGGCGAGGAAGTCGACGTAGCCATGACCGTCCCCATCGCGAGGTTGTGGGTCGAGCTCGGGAATTTCGTGAGCGTCCACCAGTTGACAATAACCATCGGGACCAAATCAGCGGCTGGAGGTTGAGGCATGGCGGCGATCAGTCGAGCGGACGCAACCTGGGAAGGCGACCTGGTGAACGGCAAGGGCAGGGTCAAGGTCGCGAGTGGAACGTTCAACGAGTTTCCCGTCACCTGGGCTCAACGCGCCGAGCGCACCCACGGCGGCACGAGCCCGGAGGAGCTGCTCGCAGCGGCCCACGCCGCGTGCTACAGCATGGCTTTCTCCAACGGCCTGGCCAAGGCGGGGCACACGCCGGAGCGGCTCAACACGACGGCCGAGGTGGAGTTCGTACCGGGGACCGGCATCACCACCATCACGCTGACGGTGAAGGGGCACATCCACCACATGGACGAGGCGGAGTTCAAGAAGCTCGCGCAGGAGGCAAAGGACGGCTGCCCCGTGTCTCAGGCGCTGAAGAACAACGTGAAGATCAACCTGAATGCAGAGCTAGATCCGGTTCACTAACCCCTGGCCGGTCCCGTCACTGACGGGAAGTTGACCATGCCCTGCATGCGCAGGTCGCGCAACCGGCTCGCGACCCACTTCTTCGGATCCTTGACCTGCTTGCCGCCATCGAGGCAATCGAAGCACCGGCCGCTCACGTCGCGAGCGATCAACAGCAGGGGCTGCGGCTGCGCCACGCGTTTCCAGGCCTTGACGATGAACGGAAGCGAGATCGGTCGGGCCGGCGCCTT
>DATKFA010000182.1:0-2373 GCA_035511715.1 Candidatus Acidiferrum sp.
GGGTGCCGGTGGCGTTGTACACCGCATTCGCGACGGCCGCGCCGACGCCCGTGATGCCGATCTCGCCGATGCCGTGGGCGCCCATCGGTGCGTGCGGGTCGGGGATGTCGGTCCAGATCACGTCGATCTCGGGCACGTCCACGTGCACGGGCATGTGGTACTCGGACAGGCTCGGGTTCATGATCCGCCCGTTGCGCTCGTCGAACAGCGTCTCCTCCATGAGCGCGAGTCCCAGCCCCATGATGATGCCGCCGCGGAACTGGCTGGCGGCCGTCTTGGCGTTGATGATGCGCCCGCAGTCGAACGAGCCGAGGAACCGGCTGACTCGCGGCTCTCCCGTCACTGCGTTGACGCGCACCTCGCAGAACAGCGCTCCGAACGAGTGCATCGACCAGTTCGCCGCCTCAACAGGCGGCGGCGCGCTGGCCTGGGCGCTCACCTCGTCGCGCTCGGCACGGCTGAGAATGGAGGCGTAGCTTTCCCAGCGTTCGGGGTTGGTGAGGTCCGCCAGGCCGCCGTCGGTGGCGCCGACCTCGTCTTGGTCGAGACCCGTGAGCGGCGAATCGTCGCCGGCCAGCTTGAGCAGTTCGGCCACGAGCTCGCGGTGCGCTGCGACCACCGAGCTGCCGATCGAGGCGGTCTGCTGCGACTGGCCGCAAAACACGGCGCCGGGGAGCGAGGAGTCGCCATAGGCGAACGTCACCTGGTCGAGCGGCAGGCCGAGCCGGTCGGCGGCGATCTGGGTCTGGGCGGTGGCGGTGCCCATGCCCATCTCGTGCGCGGCGATCTCGACCTTGGCGTGCCCGTCTCTGCTCAGGGTGATCCGCGCGGCGCCGCCCGGGTAGCGGATGTAGGGATAGGTCGCGGTAGCCGTGCCCATGCCGATCAGCCACTCACCCTCGCGGCGTGCGCGAGGCCTCGGGTCCCGCTGGACCCAGCCGAACCGCTCGGCCCCCGTCCGGTACGCCTGGACCAGGTGGCGGGAGGAAAACGGCAGGCCGGACGTGGGGTCGGAGTCCGGCTCGTTGCGGATCCGCAGCTCGATCGGGTCCATGCCGAGCCGCTCGGAGAGTTCGTCGATCGCGCTTTCCAGCGCGAACGTGCCGACCGACTCGCCCGGCGCTCGCATGAAGGTGTTAGCGAGCATGTCCATCTGTGCCGTCTGGACAGCGAACTTCATGCTGCCGGCCGCATACAGGCGCATTGCCGGGGAGATGAACGCCTCGGGGAAGTAGTTGTGCGCTACCTTGATCGCCGTGCCGGTGTGGATCAGCGCGTCGAACCGGCCGTCCGGCTGTGCGCCGATCGCCACCCGCTGCTCGGTGGGGGCACGACCGCCGACGACGCGGTAGACACCCTCGCGCGACAACGTGATCCTGACCGGACGCCGCGCGAGCCTGGCCGCCGCGGCAGCCAGGACCTGGTGCTGCCACAGCGATTTGCCGCCGAATCCGCCGCCCACGTAAGGCGCCGAGACGTGGACCTGCTCCTGCGTGATGCCGAAGGCCTCCGCGAGACACCAGGCCACGTGCGTCACGGCCTGGGTGCAGTCGTGGAGGATCAGCTCGTCTCCGTCCCAGGCGAGCGTTGCCGCGTGCAGCTCGATCGCGTTGTGGTTGTGGCGTGGCGTCCGGTAGGTGACGTCGATCTGATACGGCGCGGCGGCGAGTGCCGCCTCGGCGTCCCCGCTTTCGAAGCTGAGCGGTGACCCGAAGACTGTCCCGGTCTCAAGACCGCGTGCCCGGGCATCGTCGAACGAGGTTGTCGCGTGCTCGGCCGCATAGGTCGCCTGAATCAGGGACGCCGCGTGGTCCGCCTGTTCGTGCGTCTGCGCGAGCACCAGCGCGATCGGCTGGCCGTTCCAGTGGATCCGGTCGTCCTGCATGACGGGCAGGTCATCCCCGGCCGCCCCCATTGCCGCGCCGAGAAATGCCGGTGTCGGCCTCATTTGCGGCGCGTTCTGGTGCGTCATCACCAGCACGACGCCGGGCGCCTGCTGCGCTGCCCTCGTATCGAGTGTCGCGATCCGCCCCTTCGGTATCGTGCTGTAGACGAGTGACGCGTAGACCATGCCCGGCATCGTTACCTCTGCCGCGAAGCGGACGGCGCCCCTGACCTTGACCGGGCCGTCGATCCGGGATACCTGGACGCCCAGCAGGCCGTTCTTGCGCCTCGCGAGCGGATCGGGCCTGGCGCCCGGTCCCCAGTCCTCAGGTCCCACAGGGATGGCGGTCATGAAAGACCTCCCGTCAGTTCGCCGAGCACGGCGACGATGGTTCTCGTGGCGAGATCGATCTTGAACTCGTTGTCGCGCAGCGGCCTGGCGTCGGCGAGCTCCGCCTCGGCCGCCGCGCGGAAGCTCTCCCGCGTGGC
>DATKFA010000183.1:0-3906 GCA_035511715.1 Candidatus Acidiferrum sp.
GGGATGTAGGTGTCGACCGCGTTCATCAGCTCGAGGATCTTCGGCGTCCACTCGGGGTCGCCCTCGAGGGCCTTGAGGGCCGAGATGCGGACGATCGGGATGTCGTCGCCCGGGAACTCGTAGCGGTTGAGGAGCTCGCGCAGGTCGAGCTCGACCAGCTCGATGAACTCCTTGTCGTCCACCATGTCGCACTTGTTCAGCGCGACCACGAGGTACGGGACGTTGACCTGGCGCGCCAGGATGATGTGCTCGCGCGTCTGCGGCATGGCGCCGTCGTTGGCGGCCACGACGAGGATCGCGCCGTCCATCTGGGCGGCGCCGGTGATCATGTTCTTGATGTAGTCCTGGTGGCCCGGGCAGTCCACGTGCGCGTAGTGCCGCTTCTCGGTCTCGTACTCCACGTGCGTGATCGAGATCGTGATTCCGCGCGCCTTCTCCTCCGGCGCCTTGTCGATCCTGTCAAACGGTGTGAACTCGGCCAAGCCCTTGTCGGCCAGCACCTTGGTGATGGCGGCCGTCAACGTCGTCTTCCCATGGTCGATGTGGCCGATGGTTCCGACGTTCAGGTGGGGCTTGGTCCGCTCGAACTTCTTCTTCGCCACTGTCTCCTCCTACTAACTCCTGCTCGTGGTTCGCTTTCCAACCGCCTCGGCAAGGTTGCCGGGCATCTCCGCGTAATGACTGAACTCCATTGAATAGGTCGCCCGCCCCGAGGTCATAGACCGAAGCTCGGTAGCGTAGCCGAACATCTCCGCCAGAGGCACGTGCGCCTTGACGTTCTGCGACGTGCCGCGGCCTTCCATGCCGAGGATGTGGCCGCGCCGCGACGCGAGGTCGCCCATCACGTCGCCGAGGTACTCCTCGGGCATGACCGCGTCGACCTTCATGATCGGCTCGAGCAAATAGGGCTGCGCCTTGTGCTCGCCGTCCTTGACGGCCATCGATCCCGCGACCTGGAACGCCATCTCGGACGAGTCGACCGGGTGGTACGACCCATCGACGAGCGTGACGGTGATGTCGACCACCGGGTAGCCGGCCACGACGCCCGTCTGCAGCGCCTCGCGAATGCCCTTCTCGACCGCGGGTATGTACTCGCGTGGGATTCGTCCCTGCGTGACTTTGTCCTCAAACACGAAGCCCGATCCGCGCTCGCCCGGCCGCACGTCGACCTCGGCGTGGCCGTACTGGCCCTTGCCTCCGGTCTGGCGGATGAATCGCCCGACGCCGTGCGCGGGCCTGCGAATCGCCTCCTTGTAGGCGACCTGCGGCTTGCCCTGGTTCGCGTCCACGCGGAACTCGCGCAGCAGGCGGTCGATGATGATCTCGAGGTGGAGCTCGCCCATGCCCTCGATGATCGTCTGGCCCGTCTCTTCGTCCGTGTGCACCTTGAAGGTCGGGTCTTCCTCCGACAGCCGCTGCAGGGCCATGCCCAGCTTCTCCTGGTCGGCCTTGGTCTTCGGCTCGATGGCGACCGAGATGACCGGCTCCGGGAACGTGATCGACTCGAGAAGGATCGGCGCCGACTCGGAGCACAGCGTGTCGCCGGTCGTCGTCGACTTCAGTCCGACCGCCGCGACGATGTCGCCGGTGAAGACCTCGTCCACGTCCTCGCGCCGGATCGCGTGCATACGCAGGATCCGGCCAAAGCGCTCGCGCTTGCCGGACGAGGCGTTGAGCACCGAGGTGCCTGCGCGGAGCCGCCCGGAGTAGACGCGCAGGAACGTCAGCTTGCCGACCCCCTGCGGGTCCATCTGGATCTTGAACGCCAGCGCCGAGAACGGCTCGTTGTCGTCGTGCTCGCGCACGCGGAGCTCGCCCGTCTTCGGGTCCTTGCCTTCCACCGCCGGCACGTCAGCCGGAGACGGCAGGTAGTCGACGACCGCGTCCAGGATCGGCTGCACGCCGCGGTTGCGCAGAGCCGCGCCACAGAGCACGGGCACCAACACGCCCGCGACAGTTCCGCGGCGCAGTCCCGCGCGAATCTCTTCCTCGCTGATGTCCTGCTCCTCGAGGTACTTGTGCATGACGCCGTCGTCGAAGTCCGCGACCGCCTCGACCAGCTCGTGTCGGTACTTCGAGATCAGGTCGGTCATGCCCGCCGGAATCTCGAGGGACTCGGTCGACTTCGTGCCCAGGTCGTCCGTGTAGACGACGGCCTCGCGCGACAGCAGGTCGACGTAGCCCTCGAACGAGCCCTCCGAGCCGATGGGCAGCTGGATCGGCACCGCCCGCGCACCAAGTCGTGTCCGGATCGAGTTCAGCGACCCATAGAAATCCGCCCCGGTGCGGTCCATCTTGTTGATGAAGGCGATGCGAGGCACCCCGTAGCGGTCGGCCTGGCGCCACACGGTCTCCGACTGCGGCTCCACGCCCGCCACGGCGTCGAAGACGGCCACCGCGCCGTCGAGGACGCGAAGCGACCGCTCCACCTCGACCGTGAAGTCCACGTGTCCGGGTGTGTCTATGATGTTGATCGCGTGGTCGCGCCAGCTGGCCGTGGTGGCCGCTGACGTGATCGTGATCCCCCGCTCCTTCTCCTGGACCATCCAGTCCATGGTCGCGGCGCCCTCGTGGACCTCGCCCATCTTGTGGATTCGGCCCGCGTAGAAAAGGATCCGCTCGGTCGTCGTCGTCTTGCCCGCGTCTATGTGCGCCATGATTCCGATGTTTCGGACTTTGTCGATGGCGACGGGACGCTCTTGCATTTTCAGTGCCACGTTCATGTCTCTTAGTACCGGAAGTGCGAGAAAGCTTTGTTGCTTTCGGCCATCCGGTGTGTCTCCTCTTTGCGCTTCACCGCCCCGCCGGTGTTCTGCGCAGCATCGAGAATCTCGAAGGCGAGCTTCTCGCTCATACTCTTCCCCCCCCGCTGCCTGGCAAAACGCACGAGCCAGCGGCGGGCGAGCGCGAGCCGGCGGTCCGGCCGGATCTCGATCGGGACCTGGTACGTGGCGCCGCCGACGCGGCGGGGCTTGACCTCCAGCAGCGGGGTCGCGTTGCGAAGAGCCAGGTCGAACACCTCGAGCGGCTCCTTCTTGGCCTGCCTGGAGGCGCGCGCCAGCGCGTCGTAGACGACCTTTTCGGCCGTGGAGCGCTTGCCCCGGCTCATCACCACGTTGACGAACTTGGCGATCGCCTCGGACTGGTACACAGGGTCGGGCGCGACGACACGCTTGACGGGACGGTTGCGGCGAGGCATCAGGCTGCCGCCTTGCCCTTTTCCCGCTTAGCTCCGTACTTGCTGCGAGCCTTCTTGCGGTTCTTGGTGCCGGCCGTGTCGAGGGTGCCGCGGATGATGTGGTAGCGCACGCCGGGCAGGTCCTTGACGCGACCGCCACGGATCAGCACGACCGAGTGCTCCTGGAGGTTGTGGCCGATGCCGGGGATGTAGGCCGTGACCTCGATCCCGGTGGTCAGGCGGACGCGGGCGACCTTGCGCAGCGCCGAGTTCGGCTTCTTGGGCGTCTGGGTGTAGACGCGCACGCACACGCCCCGCCTCTGCGGTGAGCCCCGCAGCGCGGGCGCCTTAGACTTCGCTCGAGCCGCCTTGCGCCCAAGGCGGACCAATTGCTGGATGGTCGGCAAACGTTCCTCCGAATGGCCACTTACGCCCAGGCGGCAGCAGCCGGCTGGGCTGAACAAGACGATGAGTATACCCAAATCCCATTACTTCGAAGCTCGGCCGGCCGTTCCCTCGCGGCCGCGCCTCGTACGCCTCAGAACCGGCGATATCGACCTCCAGCTGCAGGCCGACCGCGGCGTCTTCGGCTCCCGGGCGGTCGACCTCGGCACGCTCGTGCTCCTCAAGGAGGCGCCCCAGCCTCCGGATCAGGGCGACCTGCTCGACCTCGGCTCGGGTTATGGGCCGATCGCCATCACGCTTGCCCGCCGCTCGCCCCAGGCGAA
>DATKFA010000184.1:0-2441 GCA_035511715.1 Candidatus Acidiferrum sp.
GTGCAACAGTCCGTTCGAGCTGATCGCGCTTCCGCCATCCGAGCGGGCGATCCCGGACAGATCGGTGAACCGACCGCCGGCCTCCTCGACGATCACTTGTATCGCTGCAAGATCCCAGAGGGAGACGATCGGGTCGAGCGCTATCTCGCACGCCCCCTCGGCCACGAGCATGTGCGACCAGAAGTCCCCGAACGCCCGGTCCCGCCAGCAGCGAAGGGCCAGCTCGACGACCCGCGAGGGACCGCCGTGTTCTTCCCAGCCGGCGAGGCCGCCGTTGGACAACTGCGCGTCCTGGAGGCGACCGACCGATGACACGTTGATGGGCGACATCTTGATGAGCGACACCTCGCTGGGCGACCCAGGGCCGGGTGCGGAGCTGGCCGGCGGTCCCGCGTAGGCACCCTGGCCGCGTGAGGCCCACCAGCGCCGGCCGAGCGCCGGCGCCGAGACCACGCCGACAGTGAGAGTGCCGCCCGATTCGAGAGCAAGAAGGGTCGCCCACACGGGGATGCCGCGTACGAAGTTCTTGGTGCCGTCAATCGGATCGATGATCCAGCGGCGAGTGGGCATCGTTGCGGTCCCGGCGGCGCGAGGGCTTCCGCTTTCACCGAACTCCTCGCCGACGATGACATCGTTTGGGCGTCGACGACCGAGTTCTTCGCGCACAGCCAGCTCGACGTGGCGATCGGCTTCGGTGACCGGGGTGAGGTCGGGTTTGGTCTCGACGGCGAGGTCGGGCCGGCGGAAAGCCTTCGTGGTGATGCTGTCGGCGAGGTCGCACAGCTCGAGGGCGAGCTCCAGATCCGGATCTGGTTTGCTCACGCCAGGGCAACCAGCTCGAGCATCCCGTCGCTCCAGTGGTCCTCGAGTCCCTCGGGCATGATCAGCACCCGGCTGGGTGCCAGCTGCGTGACGAAACCGACGTCGTGGCTCACGATGACCATCGCTCCCGGCCAAGAGCCGAGCGCGCGGCCGATGCCTTCGCGCGAAGGAGGGTCGAGGTTGTTGGTCGGCTCGTCGAGAAGCAGCAGATTGTGGTGGCCGGCGACGAGCTGCGCGAGCGCGAGCTTGGTCTTCTCGCCGCCCGACAGCGTGCCTGCATCCTGGAACGCAATCTCGCCCGTCAAGCCGAACATGCCGAGAAGAGCGCGCAGCTCGACTTCGGGGGCGTTCGACTTCTCGCGCATGTGGGCGAGGACAGTGGTCCCGGGCGCGATGCCCTCGTGCTCCTGGGCGTAATAGCCGGGTACGACCCCGAGGCCCGTCCGGACCGACCCCGCAACGGGGACCGCAACGCCCGCGAGAATCCGGAGCAGGCTGGTCTTGCCGGCACCGTTGAGTCCCATGACGAGCAGCCGTTCCCCGCGTTCGAGCGCGAACGACACGTCCTCGAAGACGGGCGGCCCGCCGTACGCCTGCTCGAGGGCCTCCACCTCGAGGGCGACGCGTCCGGCACGGGGCGGCTCGGGAAACCGAACCTTGTAGCGCCGGTCGCTGCGGCCGGGCGCAGCGGTAGCGGTCGTGCGGAGTCGCTCAACTCTTTTGTCGAGAGACTTCGCGGTCCTGGCGCGCTTTGCGGTCTGGTGACGCATCGACTCGGCGAGGTCCGAAAGTCGTTTGATCTCCGCCTGCTGTCGCGACGCCAGCTTGCGCCGGCGCTGCTCATCGGCCTTGCGTGCTTCTTGGTATTGCGAATAGGTGCCCTTGTACTCGATCAGCTCGCCGTCGTCGAGATGCAGGACGCGGGTGATCGACTCATCGAGCAGATCGAGGTCGTGGCTGACCACGAGCAAGGCCCCGCGATAATCGCGGAGGAACGACATGAGCCACGTCTTGGCGTCGCTGTCGAGATGGTTGGTCGGCTCGTCGAGCATCAGCACGTCGGCGCCGGCGAAGAGGATGCGGGCAAGCTCGACGCGCCGTCTTTCACCACCCGACAGCACGCGCAGCGGCAAATCGATCCGCCCCGGGGTCAGCCCCAGCCCCGCTGCCAACTGACGTACCTCTGATTCGGAGGCGTAGCCGTTGAGGGCGGCGAAGTGTTCTTCGGCGCGTGAGTAGCGCGCTATGGCGCGCTCCGATGGGGACTCCTCCATCGAGACTCGGAGCTTCTCGAGGCGGTCGGCGGCCTCGTCGAGACCGCGCCCTGAGAGGACGTGGCTGAGCCCGCTGGAGTCGCTCACGTGCCGGAGTGCTCGGGGGTC
Organism: Candidatus Acidiferrum sp.; assembly: GCA_035511715.1. Taxonomy (GTDB): domain Bacteria; phylum Chloroflexota; class Dormibacteria; order Dormibacterales; family Dormibacteraceae; genus 40CM-4-65-16. The sequence goes on from DATKFA010000184.1 coordinate 2,205, forward strand.
CTGGGTGAGGAACCCGAGGCGGCCCTGCACGGTCACCGAACCTGCAGCGGGCGGGGCCTCACCGCCGAGCGCCTTCAGCAGGGTGGTCTTGCCGGCACCGTTCTTACCAACCAGGCCGACCTTGTCGCCGGCGCGCACCATGAAGGACGCGTCCTCCAGGGGGACGCGCCCGCCGACCTCGACCTGGAGGTGCCTGGCCTCGAGCACGGTATCCATGATGGCGGAGGGCGGCCCCGC
>DATKFA010000185.1:0-2711 GCA_035511715.1 Candidatus Acidiferrum sp.
GGTGAGGCGGTCTGGGTCTACCAGATGACGCCCTTCGACCAGTGGGACTACGACGGCATCAACGAGAACATGCTCGAGGACCTGACGGTCGACGGCAAGGCTCGCAAGGTGCTCGTCCACTTCGACCGCAACGGCTTCGCCTATGTGCTCGATCGTAGCGACGGCACGCTGCTGCGCGCCCACAAGTACGTCACGACGAACTGGGCGGAGAAGGTCGACATGAAGACCGGTCGTCCGGTCAAGGTGAAGGAGCATTCACCGTTCGCCCCCGGTGGCAACACGCAGGCCTGCCCCTCGGCGATGGGCGGCAAGGACCAGCAGCCGTGTGCGATCGACCCGACCGAACCCGGCATGGCGTACTGCCCGACCAACAACTGGTGCATGGAAGACGAGCCTCAGGAGCGCTCGCATACCCAGCAGGGCACGGTGTACGTGTTCGCCAACGTGTACATGTATCCGGAGAAACCCGGCATCACCGGCAAGTTCAAGAAGTTCAACTTCCTGACCGGCGAGACGGTGTGGGAAATCCCGGACCCGTATCCGAACTGGGGCGGAGCGCTCGTCACGGACGGTGGCCTGGCCTTCTACGGCAGTCTCAACGGTGACTTCCGCGCCGTCGACCGCGCCACCGGCAAGGTCCTGTGGCAGCGCCGTCTGGGCTCGGGGATCATCGGTAACCCGATTACCTACAAGGTAGCCGGCAAGCAGTACGTGTCGGTATGGAGCGGCATCGGCGGGTGGATCGGATTGCCGGTCACGGCGGGCCTGGACCTCAGCGACAAGTTCGGTGCCATCGGCGCAACCGCCATGACCAAGGCGGCGAATCTGGACAAGATTCCGATGGGCGGAACCCTGTACACGTTCCGCGTCCAATGAGGGTGACGGCAAGTTGAGTTGGGAAGCGCCCGGTCTTCGACCGGGCGCTTCATTTCCGGCCGCAGGAGCAACCGATGGTGTGGAAACGGGCAGCGATTCTGGCGCCTGCCTCGCTGGCGCTAATCGCGGCGGCGACGGCGGCGGGCGAGCAGCGCACGAGCTCCCTGCGTGTGTGTGCGGACCCAGGCAACATGCCGTTCTCGAACAACCGGGGCGAGGGCCTGGAGAACAAGATCGCCGAGGCGCTCGCCAGGAGCCTGGGCACCTGGGTGCAGTATTACTACCGGCCCGGCATCGAGCGGGGCATGACGCGCACGACGCTGTACGCCGAGGAGTGCGACGTGATGTTCGACATGCCACCGGATACCGAGCGCGTACTGGTGACCACGCCGCTGTATCGCACGACCTTCGTGCTCGCTTCACGCAGCGATCGCGGCATCAACATCAGGAACCTCGATGACCCGCGTCTGAAGAGGCTCAAGGTCGGTGTCTACCAGACTTCCGCGATCCGCGAAGCGCTTCTCGACCATGACGTGCGCAATCTCTCGATTCACTACCTCAGCCACGACGCGGACCTGGTGGCCGAGGATCAGCCGGCCTACCAGGTGCAGGAGGTGGTGGACGGCAAGCTTGATATCGCCGCCGTGTGGGGGCCGTTCGCCGGCTACTACCAGGCGATGAAGCACGCGCCCATCACCCTGCAGCCGGTCAACCTCATGGAAGACGCCGTGCCGCTCGAGTTTGATATGGCGGTCGCGGTACGTACCAGCGACAAGGACCTGCAGGCGCAGCTGGACCGCGCGCTGCACGCCGAGCGTGACGCCATCCATTCGATCCTGAGCGAATTCGGCGTCCCCCTGGTTCGTTGCGATACCTGTCTGGTCAGCGGCGATCTGCCCTCGCACGGACCCTACTCACCGCCGAAACGCGCGCCGGAAATCGCCGACAGCCCCGCCACCGTCAGCCTCGCCCAGCTCAACGGCTGGCTTGCCGGTGGCGCAAACCTCAACGTCGAGCTCAACAACGCCGTGCTCGCCGGCGACAAAGTGCGCATTGGCTACCTGCTCGACCGCAAGCACGCCCCGATCGACGCCCAGGACCTGCAGGGCGAGACCGCGCTGCAGACCGCCATCCGTCAGAAATCGACAGAGCTGGTCCGCTACCTGCTTGCGCGCGGTGCAGGCGTGGCGGTACCCGACCGCGACGGCTGGACGCCGCTGATGACGGCCGCCTGGGTCGACGAGGGGTCGATTGTCACCCTGCTGACGAAGCAGCATGCCGACCCCAACGCCGCCGGCGCCGGTGACCTCACGCCGCTGGGCATTGCGTTGCAAGGCGGCAAGGATGCCGCCACGGTGGCCCTGATCGAGGCGGGAGCAGACGTTAATCGCCCGGTGGGGGCGGCCGGCTACACGCCGCTCATGCTCGCCGTCGTCCAGCGTTCCAGGACCGCCACCCAGGTGCTCCTCAAGCGCGGGGCGGACGTGAATGCGCGCAACCAGGGCGGCATCACAGCGCTCATGATCGCGGCGGCCGCCGACCAGCCAGAGCTCGTCGCGCTGCTGGTCCAGGCGGGTGCGAACGTCGACGCCCGCAGCGAGAGCGGTGAGACGGCGCTGTCGATCGCTCGGGCGAAGGATCATCAGGCGGTCATGAAGCTGCTCCAGCAGTCGCCCCCGCCGACGAGCTGACCGCGCGCATCCTCGACGCCTTGCCTCGACGCCTTGCGGCGGGCATCAACCGACGAAGAGGTGGCTCTTGCCAAAGCGCGTACTCCTTAGCTGCATGGTGCTGCTCGCGATCCCGGTGCTCAGCGCCGATGAGCCCAGGACGCA
>DATKFA010000186.1:0-2638 GCA_035511715.1 Candidatus Acidiferrum sp.
CAGGACCGACGTGAGCAGCGCCATCGAGTTGGCGGTGATGAGCATCGACCGGGGCAGCACCGTCGGTATCACCGCCGCCTCCGCGGGTGCGAAAAGCTGGCCCACGGACGAGAACAGGAAGGCGATCAGGAGCAGGTGGAGGAAGTCGTCCTTCACGCCCGGGATCAGCGCCGCGATGGGAATCGCGGCCACGACAAACGCGCGCCCGAGGTTGCTCCACAGCATGATCTGCTTGCGATTGAGGCGGTCCGCGATCACGCCCGCGGGCGGCGCGAGCAGCACCGCGGGGACGGTGTACGCGAGCAGCGTCACGGCGACCGGCGTGCTGCCGTGGGAGATGTTGTAGGCGAGGATGATCAGCGAAAAGAGCAGGAACTTGTCCGCCAGCTGGGCCGCGAGCTGCGCGAACCAGATGTTGCGGAACGCGGTGTGTCGAAGCGCCCCACGAAAGCCGCCAGGAGCTTCGACCGGTAGCCGGATCGGTTCCATGCGTCGGCAAGCCTAACGATCGAACCTAGGATTTGACTGCGCGGTAAATCGCTTCCCACTCGGAAAGACTGAGGGTCTGGGGTCGCCGCGCGGGATCGATGCCGAGCTCGGCGAGGCCGCGAAACCCCTTTCTCGCGAGAACCCCGCCGAGCTGCTTCCGGCGGAACTGAAACGTCTCTTCGACGAAGCGAAAGAACGCGTCGAGGTCGTCGACCTCGACGGCAGGTTTTGGACGGACCTCGAGCACCACGAGCGCTGAATCGACCCTGGGCACCGGCTCGAAGTGGCTCGCCGGGATCGTGAACACGATCTTCGCCTCGGCAAACACCTGGACGGCCACCGTCGCGAGGCTCGCGCCCTTGGACGCGGTCCACCGCTCGGCCACCTCCTTCTGCACCACGAGCGAGAGGCGCCGCGGGCGTGAGGGCCTGTCCAGCAGCTTGCGGATCAGGGCGCCCGTGAGGTTGTAGGGGATGTTGCCGGCGACGATGTCCCCGTTGACGTCGAGGCGAAGGATGTCGCCCTCGACGATCTCGACATTTGCCGATTCTCGTGTGACCTCATGAAGCGCCGGCAGCAGATCCCGATCCAGCTCGACGGCCACCACGCGTCCTGCGCGTGATGCAAGCGCGATGGTCAACGTACCGACGCCGGCGCCAACCTCGAGCACGAGGTCTTCACGCCTCGCACCGGCCGCGTCCGCGATCGCATCGCGCATAGCAGGATCGATCAGGAAGTTCTGGCCGAGGCGGCGCTTGAGCGTGATCCGGTGCCTCCGGAGCAGCGACGCGAGCTGCAGCGGGTCCGCCGGATCTATAGGGATCTGATCACTACTTCATTTTTTGGAAGAGCGCGATCGCGTTGGTGCGCTCCTGGTCGCCCAGCTGCTCGAGGCTTATCTCGCGCAGCTCGGCCACCAGCTGCGCCGTGTCGGTCAGGTAAGCGGGACGGTTGGGCACGCCCATCCGCTGCTGCGCGTTGCCGTAAGGCGAGTCCGTCTCGAGCAGAAGTCGATCCGCCGGACACCTCTTCACGACCTCGCGCAGCTCGGACCGGCTCGGGCGCGTGATCAATCCCGCGAACGACAGGTAGAACCCGACCTCGAGGAACCGCTGCGCCCAATCCCAATCGAGGGCGAAATAGTGCATGACGCCACGCAGCGAGGGGTGTCGCTTGATCGTTGCTAGCAGCTCCTCTGAGGCCCCGCGGTTGTGGACCGACACCGGTAGGTCGAGCGAGGTCGCGATCGCGAACAGCTCGTCGAGGCGCTGGATCTGGCGGTCGCGTGGCGGTCCGCCGACGTGCTCGAAGTCGAGGCCGATCTCCCCGATGGCCACGACCATCTCGTCGCGGGCGAGCCGGCCGAGGGCGTTCAGGTCCGGCTCCGCCGCCTCGAGCGGGTAGTGGCCCACGCCCGCCCACACCTCCTCATACGCGTGCGACAGCGAGACCGCGTTCGAGCTGCGCTCGAGGTTGGCGCCGACCGCGATCAGCCGCGTCACTCCCGCCGCCACCGCCTGCTGCACCACCTCGGTCGCGTCGCCCAGCTCCTCGATGTGGAGGTGTGTGTCTACGAAGATGCGGCCGCCTCCTCTGAGTCTTCGTCCAGGCGCTTGAACAGCGGCTGCGGCACGGGCAGCTTTCGTCCGGGCTCCAGCTGTGACGGATGCCACCGGTCACTCGCGTCATAGTCGCCGGTGATGACCCGATGCGTGCCGAGGTCCTTCACCTCCGGCTGGGGCGCGATCACGTCTTCGTATCCAAGCATCGAGTGCAGCCGCTGCGACGAGAACGGCAGGAACGGCGTGAGCATCGTCTTCAGGTTGTCGACACAACGCAACGCGACGTAGAGGACCGTGCCCGCGCGCTCGCGGTTGCTCTTGATCGTCTGCCACGGCTGTTCGGTGCCGAGATAGACGTTGACCCGGGACGCCATCGCCATCGCGTGCTTGAGCGCATTTTGAAAACGCGCCTGTTCGATCTGCTGAGCGACGTAGTCGAGGGCAGCCTCCAACTCCTTGATCAGCGCATCGTCGGCAGCGGTAAGCGACCCCGGCTGCGGCACGGCGCCGAAGTTGCGGTGTGCGTTGACCAGCGTGCGGTGCACGAGGTTGCCCCACGTGGCGACGAGCTCGTCGTTGTTGCGGCG
>DATKFA010000187.1:0-8720 GCA_035511715.1 Candidatus Acidiferrum sp.
TCGTCACCGACCCGGTGTGCGGTATGACGGTCGACCCGCTCACCAGCACGCGAAAGTCCATCCACGACGGACAGACCTACTGGTTCTGCTCCGACGGATGCAAAGCGGAGTTCGACAAGGACCCCGAGAGGCTGACCGCCCCGGCTTAGAGGCCTGGCCTCTAGGCCTCCAGCCCGCTCAGCATCTTCTTGAGAAGCGTGGCGAGCTGGCGCGCCTCGCCTGGATCGAGGGTCGAGATCGTCTCGCGCTCAGCTTCGGTGTTCGCCTTGACGGCCTCGTCCAGGACCTGGCGCCCTTCTGCTGTCAGCTCGACGAGCACGCCACGCCGGTCGTTGGGATGCCGCTCGCGCCGCACCAGCCCGCGCTTCTCGAGCCGGTCGAGCCGGCTCGTGATGCCTGCGGAGGAGATCATCAGGCCCTTGAACAGCTGGGTCGGTGAGAGCTGCCTCGACGGCCCGGCGAACCGCAGGGCGCTCAACACGCCGACGTCTCCGCGGTTGAGGCCGAAGCGCCCGAAGACTTCTTCCTGGCGGCGGGCGATGTGCAGCGCGATTCGGGAGATCCGGGCCGTCACCTCGTAGACGCCGCCCTCGAACCAGGGCTCGACCTCGGTCCAGCTGGAAAGCAGGCGGTCGGTCCAGTCGGTGTCCTGTTCGGTCTCCCGCGCCACGAGGCGAGTATATGGAATAGCTTTCGCGCCCCGAAGATTCTCCATGGCATGTATCTCTCTCGTGAGAGAGTTACAAAGGAGGGGTACATGGAGGGTCCTGCCGTCAACCTTGCCCTCGAGGAGCTGGAGGGCATCTACTCCTTCGTCCTCGCGCGCGTGGGCAACCGGCCCGACGCTGAGGACCTGACCCAGCAGGTGGCGCTCAAAGCCCTGCCCCGACTGCGCGAAACCGCCGGCCAGCCCGCCATCCGGTCATACCTCTACGCCACCGCCCGTTCCGTGCTCGGCGGGTTCTGGTCGACAAAGCTGCGGCTGCCCGAGGCCGAGCTGGCCGACGAGCTACCGGATCGCACCGAGAGCGGGTCGCGCGAGCCGTCGGTCGAAGCCTCCGACTGGCTGCAGCGCACCCTGTCCGGCCTGCCCCCGCACTACCGCGAGGTCCTGGAGCTCCGGTTTCTACAGGGAGCGTCGATCCTCGAGGTCGCGGAGAAGACCCACCGCACGCCCGGGGCGGTGAAGGTAATGCAGCTGCGCGCGCTTCGCGCCGCGGCCGCGCTGCCCGTTAGCCCGAGTCGTTCCCGCCCAGCACGTCGCCCGCTCGCAGCCGTTCCAGGCTCTGCATACGTGCTTCGGCCCGCGGTCCGAGCTGTCTCAGCACCGCCGCGATGACAGCCTCGACCACCGCCATCGCGCCCACCAGCGAGTCGAAGGGTCCGACCGTCTCGACGCTCGTCACCAGGACCTGACGCGCAAATGCTGAGGCGGGCGAGAGCCACGGGTCGGTGAACAGGATCACGTCGCAGCCCCTCGCGGCGGCGACGCGCGCGCTCTCGATCGTGTCTGGTTGGTACCGCCGGTAGTCGAAGACCACAAGCACGTCGGTCTTGCGCATGTCGATCAGCTGCTGGGCAGGGGCGCTCCGCTCCGAGTCGACCAGGCCGATGCCAGGCCGAAGCAGGTGGAGCTGGCCCGCCAGGTAGCGCGCCAGCGGGGCGCTGACGCGCCCGCCCAGGATCATCACGCGGCGCCGGACGTCGGCCAGGAGGTGCACGGCCTCCTTCAGGTCGCGGTCGGACAGCAGCTCGAGCGTCGCCCTCAGGTTGTGGGTCGAAATCTCCAGCGCGTCGTTGATCGCCGAGTCGCGTTTGGGCTCGTCACGGTAGCGCGCAAGCGGCGAGCTGAGGCGGGCCTGGACCTCGTGCCGGAGCCTCTCCTGGAACTCCGGGTACCCGCGAAAGCCGAGCTTTGTGATGAAGCGCGTGACTGTCGGCGGACTGACGCCGGCCCGCTCGGCAAACCGGGCGACGCTCTCCAGGCCGGCGATGGGGTAGGACGCGAGGAGCACTCGGGCGAGGCGCCTTTCCGCCGGGCTCAGGGAGTCGAGGCGTTGCCGGACGACCTCTCCGACCCTCGAGTCCTGCGGCGTGACGTTTGTTACATCCTGCCCCAATCCCGCCCTCCCGGGACGTTCCTTGACAACAACCATGGCGGCTGTTAGCTTCGCGGCTACCAGCCTCGAGGGGAAGGCTACTAGGAGGGAGGCAGCTTATGAGCGTCCAGGCTCACAGTTCCGACGTCGAACAACTCCATCAGCTGGGTTACGCCCAGGAGCTTCTGCGGAGGATGAGCGGCTTCTCGAACTTCGCGGTGTCGTTCACCATCATCTCGATTCTCTCGGGCTGTTTGACCCTCTACTACTTCGGCATGAGCAACGGCGGCCCGGCCGTGATCACGATCGGTTGGCCGGTCGTCGGTGTCATGGTCATCCTCGTCGGGCTGGCGATGGCGGAGGTGTGCTCCAGCTATCCCACCGCCGGCGGCCTCTATTACTGGGCGGCCAAGCTCGGCGGCAAGAGCAGCGCCGGCTGGAGCTGGATGACCGGCTGGTTCAACCTGCTCGGCCAGGTGGCGGTGACCGCGGGCATCGACTTCGGTCTCGCCTTCTTTGCCAACTACTTCCTGAGCCTGTTCATCTCCGGGTGGCCCAACCCCCTCAACGCCGCCACCGACATCGGCCCCAGGCTGAGCATCATCGGCGTGTACGCCGTGGTGCTCTTCATCCACGGGCTCCTCAACACCTTCGGGGTCAGCCTGGTCGCGCTGCTCAATGACATCTCGGTGTGGTGGCACATCGCCGGCGTCCTCATCATCGTCGGCGTCCTCTTCCTGTTCTCGAAGTACCACCAGTCGCCGTCGTATGTCTTCACCAAGTTCGTGAACTTGACGGGCTTCAGCTTTGCGGGCGCGTCGATCTTCGTTTTCCTCACCGGACTGCTGATGGCGCAGTACACCTTCACGGGCTATGACGCGTCGGCGCACATGACCGAGGAGACGCGGAACGCAGCTATCAGCGGACCGCGCGGGATCGTTTGGTCGATCATCGTCTCGCTCATTGCAGGCTGGGTGCTGCTCATCGGAGTGACCCAGGCGATCAACGACTCCGACTACGCCAACGCTGTCGGCGCCCTGGGCGCCGCCCCGGCGGTGATCTTCCAGGACGCAATCGGAAAGACAGGAGCCGCGCTGCTCCTCCTGATCGTCATCGGCGCGCAGTTCTACTGCGGCATGTCGTCGGTGACTGCGAACTCGCGAATGATCTATGCCTTCTCTCGCGACGGAGCCGTGCCTGGGTCCCAGTTCTGGCATCGGATCAACAAGCGCACGCGCACTCCGACCAACTCGATCTGGTTCGCAGCTGTCGGGGCCTTCATCCTTGGGCTGCCGTACCTGTGGAACCCGACGGCTTACGCGGCGGTGACATCGATCGCCGTGATCGGTCTTTACATCGCGTACGGGATCCCGATCCTTCTCCGGCGCCTGGCAGGTGACAAGTTCCAGCGAGGGCCGTGGCACCTTGGGCAGTGGAGCGGGGTCGTGGGATGGATCGCCGTCGTGTGGATCGGCTTCATCTCGATCCTCTTCATCCTGCCGCAGGCAGCGCCGGGCAACAACCTCGCCACCTTCAACTACGCGCCGGTTGCGGTCGTGGTCGTCCTGCTGTTCGCCGGCGGCTACTGGTTCCTCTCGGCCAAGAACTGGTTCAAGGGACCGAAGGTCCAGGGCACGCCGGAGGAGCTGGCCGGGATCGAGGCGGAGCTGGAGGCGGTTGGGACTCCGGCTCCGGTTGGAGCGACCCAATAGAAAAACCAAAGATCGGGATCACGGTCAGCCCCAAGCGCGGCGAGCAGTACTACCAGCCGTACGTGAGGGCGGTGGAGGCCGCGGGCGCGGAGCCGGTCGAGCTCCCGCCCGGCACGTCGTCGCTGCCCGACCTCGACGGCCTTCTGCTCCCGGGAGGGTGGGACGTCGACCCCGCCTTCTACGGAGAGAAGAAGGACGAAAAGGTCGGGCCCATCGACCGCGACCTGGACGAGACAGAGCTCAGGCTGTTCAAGCAAGCGCGTGGCATGGACCTGCCGGTGCTCGGCATCTGCCGCGGCCAGCAGGTGATCAACGTCGCGATGGGCGGATCGCTCGTGCAGCACGTCGACGACCACGACGTGCGCGGCTACGGACGCAAGCACCTGGCCCACACCATCGAAGTCGTCGACCCGGAGTCGGAGCTTGGGCAGGCCGCGGGCAAGGACAAGATCCGCGTCAACAGCCTCCACCACCAGGCCATCCGGCGCCTCGCGCCCGGCCTGCACGAGACCGCGAAGGGCGAGGACGGAACTGTCGAAGGGGTCGAGTCCGATGACGGCCTCATCGTGGCCGTGCAGTGTCATCCCGAGGAGCTGACCACCGACGCACCCTGGGCGCGCTCGCTGTTCGAGCGATTCGTCGCGCGCGCGAGCGGCCGCGGCAAGGCCGACCGCTGACCCGATTGCTGACCAAAGAGCACCTGGCTCACCAGGTCGCCAACGGTGAGATCGACACCGTCGTCGTCGCCTTCACCGACATGCAGGGCCGCTTGATGGGCAAACGCGTCGACGCCGAATACTTCGTCGAAACCTCGTATGAGGGCGAGTCGACCGAGGGCTGCAACTATCTGCTGGCGCTGGATATGGAGATGGACCCCGTGCCCGGTTACCAGATGGCCAACTGGGAGAGCGGATATGGGGACTTCGACATGGTCCCCGACTTCAACACGCTGCGAACCGTGCCCTGGCTCGACGGAACGGCGATGGTCCTGTGCGACGTGCAGTGGCACGACCGGAAACCTGTGAAGCCTTCACCTCGCCAGGTGCTGCGCGCTCAGATCGAGCGCGCCCGCAAGCTCGGCTTTGAGCCCATGTTCGGGTCGGAACTGGAGTTCTTCTTGTTGAAGGAGACGTTCGCCGAAGCGCACGCCAAGCACTACACCGACCTGACGCCGTCCGTGCCTTACATCCTCGATTACCACATCCTCGCGACGACGTATGACGAGCCGTTTCTACGCGCGGTGCGGCGCGGTATGAAGGCGGCGGGCATACCGGTCGAGAGCTCGAAGGGCGAGGCCTGGCCCGGCCAGCAGGAGATCAACTTCCACTTCTCCGACGCTCTGTCGATGGCCGACAACCACGTCATCTACAAGAACGGCATCAAGGAGATGGCGCACCAACAGGGGTGCTCGGTGACGTTCATGGCCAAGCCGGATCACCGCTGGATCGGTTCGTCGTGCCACGTCCACTCGTCGCTGTGGAAGGACGGGCGCAACACCTTCGACGGCGAGTCCGAGATCTTCAAGCACTATCTCGCGGGCCATATCGCCTACGCGTCGGAGCTGGCGATCTTCCTGGCCCCCAACATCAACTCGTACAAGCGCTACGCCGCCGGATCGTGGGCGCCGACCACGCTGGCGTGGGGGCACGACAACCGCACCTGCGGCTTCCGCATCGTCGGGCACGGCCAGCACCTGCGCAGCGAGTCACGAATCCCGGGCGCCGACGTCAACGCGTACCTGTGCTTCGCGGCGCTGCTGGCGGCCGGGCTCCGCGGCATCGAGGAGAAGCTGCCCTTGCCGCCCGAGTTCAAGGGCAACGCATACGAATCGGACGTGCAGCGGTTCCCGCACGCGCTGCGCGACGCGATCGGCGCGCTGGAGGGCGGAACGATGGCGCGGGCGGCATTCGGCGACGATGTCGTCGACCACTACCTGAACTACGCCCGCACGGAGCAGGCGCAGTTCGACAAGGTGGTGACGACCTATGAGAGAGAGAGGCTCTTCGAACGTGGGTAGGCTTCGATGAATCGATTGGACGGCAAGGTCGCGGTCATCACCGGTGCCGCGGGAGGCATCGGACGAGAGGCGGCCCTGCTCTTCTCTGCCGAAGGCGCGCGGGTCTGCGTGGCCGATGTCGGCCGGGAGGCCGGGGAGAAGACCGCCTCGGAGTGCCGCGAGGCCTTCTTCTTTGCGGCCGACGTCAGTGACCCGGCGAGCGTGCAGGAGATGTACGCCGAGACTCAGCGGCGGTACGGCTCGGTCAACGTCCTCTACAACAACGCCGGCATCATGCCACCGGACGACGATTCGATCCTGGTCACCGAGCCGGACGCGTGGGACCGGGTGCAGGCGGTGAACGCTCGCGGCGTTTATCTCTGCTGCAAGTACGGGATCCCCTACTTGTTGCGTGCGGGCGGCGGTTCCGTGATCAACGTCGCGTCGTTCGTCGCCCTGATGGGCGCCGCGACGTCGCAGATCGCGTACACCGCATCGAAGGGCGCCGTTCTGTCGATGAGTCGCGAGCTGGCGGTCCAGTTCGCGCGCGAGGGTGTCCGCGTCAACGCGCTGTGTCCGGGGCCGGTCGAGACGCCGCTCTTGATGCGGATCTTCAACGAGGACCCGGGCGCATATCAGCGGCGTCGCGTTCACCTGCCGATGGGCAGGCTTGCCAAGGCTCGCGAGATCGCGAATGCCGCGCTGTTCCTGGCCAGCGACGACTCCTCGTACGTCAATGGCGCCACGTTTCTGGTCGACGGCGGCCTGACGGCGGCTTACGTCACACCTGAATAAAAGAGCCTGTTAAGAGCATTCCTTTCGGCACTCTCGTCTGAGAGTGTGTGGTCACTTTGGTCGACCCGATCCCAACCGGCGAAGACATCGCCCACCAGCTGATCCGCTTGCGCCAGTCCATCGACGAGCTCGAGGTCGAGTTCGCGCGCCTGGCGGTGGAGTTCGACAACACGAGCTGGTGGGACCACGAGGGTTTCAACACGGCTGCGGACTGGATTCGCTTCAACTGCCACATGAACTCACACTCCGTCTACAGCGCTTTCGCGGTCGGGGCAAGCGAGGTCGAGATGCCCGCGACGATGCAGGCGATGCGGTCGGGCGAGATCGGATTTGCGCACGTGGCGACCATGGGGAGGACCGCTTCAGAGGTCGGTGGAGCGTTTGATGAGGCTCGGCTTCTGCCTCTGGCCAAGAAGCTGTCGCCTGGCAGGTTCTTCCACACATGTCTCAACTTTCGCCACTCTGTCGACGCCGAGGGCTACAACCGCGACCAGGAAAGCCTGGCTGAGCAGCGCGGCCTGCGTTTGAACACGGCGAGGGACGGTTGTCTGATCATCAACGGCCTGCTCGACCCGATAGGCGGGGCGGCGGTGCGCTCCGCGCTCGAGCCACTTGCGAAACCGTCGGGCGCACACGACGCCCGCACTCGCGAGCAGCGGTGGGCCGATGCCTTCGTTGAGAAGGTGTCGGGCGGACAGCCTGCCAGCATCCAGGTCACGACTTCCCTCGAGACGCTGCAGGCCGTGGCGGGCGCCCCCGCGGGCGAGATGGAGTTTGCGCCGCCGATCTCGTCTGCGGCCGTGCGGCGACTGGCGTGCGACTCGAGCGTGACGCGGGTGCTGTTGAAGGATTCGGTCGTGATCGACGTCGGCAAGGCTGAGCGGACGATCCGGGGAGCCCGACGCCGCGCCTTGAACGCACGGGATCAGCACTGCAGGTGGCCTGCTTGTGAGAGGCCGGCCGCCTGGTGTGACGGACATCACATCGTCTTCTGGGCCAACGGTGGCGATGATGACCTCGAGAATCTCGTGCTGCTCTGCCAGCGACATCATCGGATGGTGCATGAGGGCGGGTGGCAGCTGGTCAAGAGGGATGGCGGCCAGGTCGTGACGATTGCGCCGACGGTGAAGTTCGGGTTGGGAAGGGGACCTGACTAGCAGTAACCGCTCGACGTATTGCTCTGCGTAATGCGCAGATTGATTCCATTGATCGCGGTTGTAGCTGTTGCGGCATGCGGCGGCTCGACGTCGACTCCGTCGAGCTCGGCGCCGGCATCGGCATCGGCAGCGGCGACAGCGACCGTGTCGCTCGGGATGAATGCGAAGCTTGGCCAGATCCTTGTCGACGGCAACGGCCGCACCCTGTATCTGTTCGAAGCCGACAAAGGCTCGTCCTCAACGTGTTATGGCGGATGCGCCGGGTATTGGCCCCCGCTCTTGACGGGAGGCCCGCCGATGGCGGGCACGGGCGTGAACGCGTCGCTGCTGGGCACGACCAAGCGCACCGACGGCACGACCGAAGTGACATACGGCGGCCACCCGCTCTACTACGTCGTCACCGATCACAATCCCGGGGATGCCACCGGACAGGCCGTCAGCAACTTCGGCGCCGCCTGGTATGTCCTCGGGAGTAACGGCAGCAAGATCGCGTGATTTGCGTCGCGGCGTAGTCCGCGACGCGCTCGGCATAGCGGTAGCAAGCGGCGCGTACGCGATTTCGTTCGGAGCGATCTCCACCGCAGCCGGTCTATCCCTCCTGCAGACGTGTGCGCTCTCCGTGCTCATGTTCACAGGCGCGTCGCAGTTCGCGCTCGTGGGTGTTGTCGGCGCCGGCGGCGGTGTGTGGGCCGGTGCCGTCGCGGCGGTGCTCCTCGGATCGCGCAACGCGCTCTACGGTCTGCGGCTCTCGTCGCTTCTTGATGTCGGTGGGTGGCGCCGGATCGCGGCCGCCCAGCTCGTCATCGACGAGACGACCGCCATGGCAATCGCGCGCGACGACCCGCGGCTGAGCCGTTTCGCCTTCTGGTCCACTGGCCTGGCCCTGTTCACGCTCTGGAACACGGGCACCCTCATCGGCGCGCTCGCCGCCCACGTCGTCTCCAACCCAAAAACCTTCGGC
>DATKFA010000188.1:0-2043 GCA_035511715.1 Candidatus Acidiferrum sp.
AGGGCACGAACGATGGGTCGGACTGCTTGAAGTTCCAGTGCAGAAGCGTGGGCACGATGACGGCGTGTCCGAGCGAAGAGACCGGAAAGAGCTCACTGGCGCCCTGCAGCAGGCCCATGAACAACGCCTGGGCGAAAGTCACCGGAATATATTCACGGACGTATGGACAGGATTGCTGCCTTCAGCCCCGCGGTCAGGACTCTCGAGGAGTCGGTAAACCGCGCTCGCCTTGTCGAGAAGTACGGCTATGAGTCGCTGTGGACGACCCAGCTCCCGACCGCGCGCGACGCCACTTTGGTCCTGGCCGCGTACGCGTCCGCAACCCAGCGCGTGAAGCTCGGTACTGGGGTCCTTCCGATCTACACGCGGCATCCGACGGCGATGGTGCAGATGGCCGCGACGCTGGACGAGCTCTCGGGCGGACGTTTCATCCTCGGGCTTGGAGTGAGCCATAGGGTCACCGTCGAGGGGATGTGGGGCCTTCAGCTCGTGAGCCCGGTCGACGCGATGCGCGAGTACCTGACGATCGTGCGCTCGAGTGTCCGCGACGGCGCGTGCAGCTTCGAAGGCAAATACTTCACCGCCCAGTGGTCGTACCTGGGGCCACGACGCGAAGACATGCCCATCCTGATCTCGGCCCTCAACCCTCGAATGCTCGAGCTCGCGGGCGAGCTCGCGGACGGCGTCGTCCTCTATATGTGCGCGCCTCGATTCATCGAGGAGCATGTGATGCCCTACCTCAAGACCGGCCGCGAGAGATCCGGCAGGTCGATGGACGGATTCGAGATCGTCGCGGCGGTCGACGCCTGCGTGACCTCCGACCGGGGAGCCGCCCTCGAGACCTATCAGAAGACGCTCGACCGGTACGCGGCGCTGCCCTTCTATCGCAGGGCCATGGAAGCCGGCGGGTTCAACGCCGACGTGCTCGCGGCCATCGGCCACGCGCAGCAGGTGCGGGATGCGATCGCCCGCTACCGCGAGGTCGGTGTCACGCTTCCGGGCGTCGGTCCGTTCGCCGGTCGCTTCGAGGAGACCATCGCGGCCGCGGCAGAAGCCTAGCCCAGCCCGGTCAGCGCTTCGTCGATGTGCTTTCGCGCGGTCGTGAACTCGCGCCGGATCACGGCGTCCTCCGCCCGAGCAAGCGACTGCAGGACCGACTCCCACCGCGCCGCGTCCCGCGCCTCCAGGCCAGATCGGACCTGGCCTATCGTCTGCGTCGCGAACAGCAGCCCGCCTCCGGGGTTGTCCAGGATCGAGCGGGCGATCCCGAGCTGGCCGCGCGCCCAGGCGACTATCTCGTCGCCCGGCTGCGTGTCGATCGGTTTCGGCGTGGTGACGTCGACGCCCATGTAGCTCCTCATTCTCCCCGGAGGTGCGCCCCGCGCGCGCCCGGCGCGGCGAGCTCTTGCAGCGACTTGCCGGTGAGCCGGTAGACGGTCCAGTCGGCGTTGGGCTTGGCGCCGAGGCGCTGGTAGAAACGGATCGCATCGACGTTCCAGTCGAGCACCGCCCACTCGAGCCGCCCGCACCCGCGCTCGACCGCGAGCTGCGCCAGGCGCTCCAGCAGCGCGCGGCCGATCCCGCCGCCTCGTCTCTCGGGCAGCACGAAGAGGTCCTCGAGGTAGATGCCGGGCTGCGCGAGGAAGGTCGAATAGTTGTGGAAGTAGAGTGCGAATCCGATCGGCTCACCGTCCTCTTCCGCGATCAGCGTTTCGGCGTAGCGACGCTCGCCGAACAGGGAGTCAGTGAGCTTTTGCTCGGTCATGACGACCTCGTGCTCGAGCTTCTCGTAGCGGGCCAGGCCACGAATCAGCTCCGCTATCAAAGGCACGTCTGCCAGCTCGCCGGGGCGAATGCGAAGGCTCATCGCGGGCGGTCCCTCAATCGAAACACAAACCTCAGGGCGCCGTGGGTGTCGGAAAAGCTCGCGATCTTGTTGTCCACCAATCCAGCGGCGAGTCCCGCGTCGATCAGGTCGGTGTCGCGAAGGGGACTGCCCGGGCCCTTCCGACGCACGACCCAGATCGCGCCGTTGGGCTCGAT
>DATKFA010000189.1:0-2663 GCA_035511715.1 Candidatus Acidiferrum sp.
GCTCGCGATGCCGCGAGAAGACGTAGCGACAGTCGTATACCACTCCGTGTTCATGCAATACGTCACGACGCCGGAAAGAGAACGCATCGCAAGCACGATCGCGGGTGCGGGGGTCTTCTACCTGCGCTTGGAGCCGGCCTACCCGCTCTTCGAGATCCGCCTCGACGACCAGCTGCTGGGCACGAGCTGGGCGCACGGGACGGGCGTGCGCTGGAACGTAGACTCGACACCACTTAGATGATCCGGCGGCTCGCGCCCTACGCGGTGGCGGTCACGGCCGCGGTCGCGATCACGGCGGTGATCGGTGTGGGCGCACCCGCCGCCACCCCGTCAGCGCTCTCATCGCTCTACCTGCTTCTGGTGCTCTGGGTGGCGGTCCGATGGGGCCGCGGGCCTGCGATCGCGGGCAGCGTCGTCGCGTTCCTGCTCTACGACTTCTTCTTCGTCCCGCCGGTGGGCACCTTCACCGTGCGCGGGCCCGCCGAGGTGCTCGAGCTGGCGGTCCTGCTGGCGGTCGCCCTGGTCACGAGCCAGCTCGCGGCGTCGCAGCGGCGCGCGCAGGCGACGGCGGAGGCTCTGGCGAAGGACTCGCGCGCCCTGTACGACCTGGCGACGTCGATGCTCCGAGCGAACGACGTCACCCATGCTCTCAAGCTCGTGGCCGACGGCGCGCTGAAGTCACCGGTCGTGGAGCGGTTTGCGGTGGTTGGCGAGGCGGGGCAGCTCGCAGGATCGCAGCTCACGGCGGACGAGCTGAACCAGGCCGCCTGGTCGCGCGACCGCGCGCAGGCCGTGGGCATCGCCATCAAGGACGGCGCCGTCGTTCCGATGAAGACACATGGGGGCGCGTCGAGCCTTGCGTACCTGCCGCTGCAGAGCGGGGTCGTGGTGCTCACGCTCAGGCCCGAGCCGGCGGAGGCCGCCGAGATGCGCATGCTCGCAGCGCTCATCGGCCTCGGCGACCTGCTCCTCGACCGGCGCCGGGCAACGGTCGAAGCCGAACGGGCGCGTGGGTTCGAGGCATCTGACCGGCTCAAAGCGGCCATCCTCTCGTCGCTTTCGCACGAGCTGAAGAGCCCGATCGCGGCCCTGCGCGCGGGTTTAACCGCCCTCACCGCGCCGCGGGCCGGGCTTCAGGAAGAGCAACGCGAGCTGCTCGGCGACCTCGACCGCCAGGCGACGCGGCTCGATCGCATGGTCGGCGACCTGCTCGCTCTGTCCCGACTCGAGGCCGGCGTCGAGATGGACCGCGAGCCGCATTCCCTGGCCGACGTGGTCGGCGGATCGTTGCGCGAGATCCGCCCGCAGCTCAAAGGCCACGAGGTCACCGTCCGTATTCCCGACGACCTCCCACCGGTCGAGGTCGACGAGGTGCAGGTCGGGCGCGTTTTCAGCAACCTGCTGGAGAACGCGGTCGAGTGGGCGCCGCCACAGGGCGGGATCGAGGTCGGCGCGGTCGCCATCGACGACCACGTCGAGGCGTGGGTCGAGAACGACGGGCCGCCGATAGCGCCCGCGGACCTGGAGCGCGTCTTCGATACGTTCTGGACCCGTCGCACCAGCGGCACCGGTCTCGGTCTTGCCATCGTCAAGCGCGTGGTCGATGCGCACGGCGGCGTGATCCGCGCCGAGAACCGCCGGCGAGGACCTCGATTCACCTTCACTCTTCCGCTCGCGCGTTTCGCGGTCAGCCGGTGAGCGGTCGCGTCCTTGTCGTCGAAGACGAGGTCGAGATGCAGCGTGCCCTTCGGGCGGGGCTGCAGTACCACGACTTCGACGTTCGCGCCGTAGGCACCGGGGAGGAGGCGATACGCGAGTCGGCGGCGTGGCGGCCGGACGTGATCCTGCTCGACCTCGGGCTGCCGGGGATGGACGGTTTCGCGACCCTCCGTGCCCTGCGGCCTGCGACACGGGCCGCCGTGATCGTCGTCAGCGTCATGCCAGGAGAGAAAGACAAGGTCCGGGCGCTCGACGCCGGAGCCGACGACTACGTCGTCAAGCCGTTTGGTACGGAGGAGCTCGTTGCACGGATTCGCGCGGTGCTGCGGCGCCAGGCGGACGTGACTATCGGCGAGCCGGTCGTGCGCACCGGCGACCTCGAGATCGACCTCGGCCGCCGGCACGTTTCGGTGCACGGCGAGACCGTTCGCCTGACCCCGACGGAGTACGAGCTGCTGCGATACCTCGCGCTGCATGCGGGCAAGCCGGTGAGCCACACGACTCTGCTGCGCCAGGTGTGGGGTGAGTACGCGGTCGGCGACAAGTACAACACGCGCTACGTGGTCGCCCAGATCCGCAAGAAGCTCGGGGACGACCCGGCGAATCCTAAGTACATCGTCAACGAACCGGGGGTCGGGTACAGGCTCGAGACCTGACTTTCGGTGCGTTTTATGCAGAAGACACCTTTGCGTGCTTTCCGAGATGTCCGTTTTGCGCAGAACGCACGGAATTGTGGTGGGGGTCTTAACAGCGTGGGTTGGCACGAGGTTCGCCAGTCTCGATGCTGGACGTGTGGGCAGGAGACCGCGCATACCACCTGAGCTCAAGCTGAGGCCGTTCTCTCTCGCCGAGGCGAGGGACGCAGGCCTGTCGTTGAGGAGCTTGAGCGGCAGGAGCTGGCGACGAATCGGAACTGGTTTGTATCGCTGGTCTGGGCTGCCGGA
>DATKFA010000190.1:0-8517 GCA_035511715.1 Candidatus Acidiferrum sp.
CGCCGCGATCACCGCGCATGGCGGGACGCAGATCGAGTCTGGCCGTGAGGGCGACAGCATCCTGGCCGTCTTCGCGCGGGCGAGTGACGCCGCCGGCTGCGCCCTGGATGTTCAGAGAGAGCTGGCATCACAGCGGTGGCCGCCCGGGGCCGACCTGCACATTCGCATCGCCATCCACAGCGGCGAGGCGGAGCAGCGGGGCGGGCACTACTTCGGTCCGGCCGTCTATCGCTGCGCGCGTGTGCTCGCAACCGGGAGTGGCGACCAGGTGTTGCTGACGCAGGCCGCGCACGACCTCGTGGTCGATTCGCTGCGCGACGGCGCGGCCCTGCGTGACCTCGGTTCGCATCGGCTTCGCGACCTGGAACGAGCCGAGCGCATCTTCCAGCTGACGGCGCCAGGGCTGCGATCGGACTTTCCCCCGCTGAGATCGATGGACCCGCAGCGCCACAACCTGCCGGTGAGCCCGACCGGGTTCATCGGTCGCGAGGCCGAGCTGGCCGAGATCGGTCAGCGTCTGGGGCCGCACCGCATGCTGACCCTGGTCGGGCCTGGTGGCACGGGCAAGACGCGGCTTGCGCTGCAGGCAGCCGCTGAGAACATCGAGCGCTTCGAGGACGGCGTCTGGTTCATCGAGCTGGCCTCGGTTCGCGAGCCAGAGCTCGTTCCCCAGGCTGTGGCCGAGGCCCTTGGGATCCGCGAGGAGGCGGGAAGGCCGATCGTCAAGACCCTCGTCGATCGCCTTCGTGACAAGAAGTTCCTGCTCGTCCTCGACAACTGCGAGCACCTCATCCCGGCGGTCGTGAAGCTTGCGGATCGGCTTCTCCACGACTGTTCGGGCATAAGGCT
Organism: Candidatus Acidiferrum sp.; assembly: GCA_035511715.1. GTDB lineage: Bacteria > Chloroflexota > Dormibacteria > Dormibacterales > Dormibacteraceae > 40CM-4-65-16. Next base: position 850 of record DATKFA010000190.1, read on the forward strand.
GCTCGCGACCAGCCGCGAGGCACTGAGGGTCAATGGCGAGGCGATCATGCGAGTCGGGCCCCTGGCGGAGCCGGACGCCGTGGTGCTGTTCGTGGAGCTGTCCACGGCCGTGGAATCGACCTTTCGTCTAACCGAGGAGAACACGGCGCTGATCCTGCAGATCTGCCGAAGAGTGGAGGCCATACCGCTTGCCGTCGAGCTGGCCGCCGGACGCTCGCGGATGATGAGTCCCGCGGAGATCCTCGCCCGCCTCCAGGAGAGCTTCACTGTGCTCGCCGGCGGCAGCCGTTCGTCTGAGGGAAGGCACGAAACGCTGACGACGGCGATCGACTGGAGCTACTGGCTGCTCAGCGAGGAAGAGCAGCGACTGCTGCGCTGCCTGTCGGTGTTCTTCGGCGGGTTCACGCTCGACGCGATGTCCGCGGTCTTCGGCGAGAGCTCTCAGCCACCGGTTGATCTGCTCGGCCAGCTCATCGACAAGTCGTTGGTGGCGCACCAGGAGTCGGCCGACGGCGCCACGCGCTATTCCCTCCTTGAAACCGTGCGCGAGTACGGACATCGCAAGCTGCGGGAAAACGGTGAGCACGAGGCCGTTCACGGCCGCCACGGCGAGTACTTCACGAAGCTCGTGGACGCATCCCGCGGGAGGCTGAACGGACCGGATCGCAAGGTCTGGCTCGAGCGACTGGCGGCCGACGTGGACAACCTCCGCGCCGTGTTCGAGCTGGGTGCGGTGAGCCCTGCCTCGACCCTTGGTATGGCCGCCACCCTCGGCGAGTTCTGGGAGGCCCGGGGCGACTATACGGAAGGCCGCTCTCGGCTCGACGCTGCACTCGCCCGCAGCACGAAAGCATCACGCGCGCGGGCGGACGCGCTTCAGGCCGTGGGCCTGATCGCCTGGGCGCAGGGCGACCAAGGCGCGGCCGCGGACTACACGAAACAGGCGCTGGCCCTGAGCCGGCAGCTAGGCGATACCGAGGAGGAGGCAACGTGTCTTCAGCAGCTCGGCCAGATCGCGATCCAGGATGAGGACCTCGCCGCAGCCGGTCCGTTGATCACCGGGGCGCTTGAGATCGCCACAAGACATGGATACGAGCGGATTCAGCAGGCTTGCCAGTGGCGGCTCGGATTCATCGCGCTCCTCACTGGTGATGTCGACGCGGCCGGCACCCACTACGAGGCAAGCCTGACGATCTCGACTCGAATTGGGGACAGCGAGGCCGCGGCAATGTCCCGATACATGCTTGGCAACGTCTCTCTTCGGCAGGGCCGGCTCGATGACTCGAAAGCGCATCTCCTCGAGGCGCTCGAGATGCTCCGCGCCGAGGGAAGCTCACGCTCGATCGCCCACGTCCTCGAGGCGCTGGCAGCAGTGGCCGTCGAGGAGGGGCAACCCGAGCGCGCGCTGCTCCTTGGTGGCGCTGCCGACGGTCTGAGACGAAGGATCGCGGTGGTGTCCTCGTCACCCCTGCACCGCGAGCACCGGCAACGATTGGAGACGCTGAGAACCACGCGCCAGGACGCGTGGATGGCAGGTGAGGCGATGGCGCGCGACGACGCAATCGCCTACGCGCTCGAGGACATCGGGGCTGCTACGGCGCCGAGCGGCTAGCTATGGCACGAAACGATTGAGTCAGGAACGGGCCAGCTGGACTGGTAATACTGCTTGACCGCAGCAAGCTCGGCGGCACTCGGGGGGTGCGGGTTGGGGACCGAAATATGGTTGAGTGGCTTGCCGAAACAACCATTGCAGTACTTCTCATAGGCCGGATGGCTGTCCTTATGCACATGCCAGAGATCGTCGGCTTTCTTGTTGATGACGTTGATCGACGCTCCTTGGCCGTCTGCATTCCATGCCGCCTGAAGGAAGTGGTCGTACCAGTGTTCCGCCTCGTCTGCGTCGGTTGAGCTCCACCCGTTTTGCTGTGCGGCTTTTGCCAGGATCCCATTTGAGGTCAGGTCCGGCGGATACCAATTCGCTGCTCGTGGCATGTCAACTTCCTCCCTAAATTTGGCGCCAATGTAAATCCAAATCAGCGGTCGTGAACGCTCGACTTAAAGCGACCGCTCAATGCGGTCTTCCAGCGCCCAGATTGCCTCGCACCGCCTGACAACAGCCATCAGGTTGGCAAGCTGTTCGGTCAGCGGACCGGCCGACCTCGCCACACGCTTGGCCTCGATCTTGTCCCGGTAGTAACGGCAGTTCTCGCTCATTTCTGAAACCTCCTTGCAGACACGAGGTTCAGAGACGAGGTTCAACCCGCCCTCAAGCGGCGCTCAAGGCGCTACTGGGTCAGGTCGCGAAGGGAGGGAACGAAGTAGTAGGCGCCCGTCAGCGGCGTGGCGAAATTGGTGAGGGCATCGCGGACGCCGTCGCCCACGCCGGCCATGCTGTCGAGCATCCGCGCGAGCCGGCTCTGCTCCGAGCTGAAGCCGACGAACATCGTCCCGTGGTCGGTCACGGTGCCGTACGGCATGTTGCGGCGAAAGATCTTGCCGAACTCGTCCTGGTCGGTCCTGGCTACATGGGAGTCGGCCGGCTTGTCGTCTAGCTCGGCGCTGTCGACCTTGCTGCGCCCTATGACCTGTGCCTGCCTGTCGACCGGCTCCGACTCCCATCGCGCGGCGTCGTGGACCCACTTCTGCAAAAGCAGCACCGAACCACCCGCGCCGGGATTGCCGTCATCGATCACAGCGATGTCCGGCGCCTCGATGAGCGTCGGGTTTTCGGTGCCGTCGATGAAGCCAGTGAGGTCGCGGTCGTGGTGATAAGGCCAGCTCGACGTCTCATCGGCGACCAGGGCGACGTCGCCCAGCGCGGCGATGGCCGACCTGGCAACGTCGAACACGACGTCGTAAGCGCTGCCGGAGATCCACAGCACCGCATCGTGTTGAGTCGCCGGCATCGTGAATCCGTCCCGCCCGACGACGGGTCGGTTGAAGCCCTCGAGGCCCGCCGGCGAGTCGTCAGGAAAGACCTCGAGCCACAGCTCCGGCCGGAAGCCCGCGACCAGGTTCACTCCGCCCATGGTGGTGCGCGGCTCGCGTAGGCCGGTCACCGCTCCCACGAGCGTGTGCGCGTCGACGCCGGGCCGAATGTCGAGCTCGAGGTAGGCGTGCGACGCGGTGCCCAGCGCGAAGATGCCGGCCTGCGGGGCGGTGGTCAAGTCGGAGCGATCATAAGCCGCCCCTGTTAAGGCGTCTCGCGGCGGGCTAGGATCAGTTGATGGGGCAGAACCCGCCGCCCACCAAGCCGGCCGCGCCCCCAACCGGACCTTCTGCGCAGAAGCCGCCTGACCTGCTTACGCCGATGCGCAACAGACGGTTCTGGATCATGCTCGGCATCCTGCTGCTCGTCAACATCGTGGTCGGCCAGGTATTCACGGCGCTCAGCCAGACGCCGACCGTCACGATCTCCTACAACACGTTCCTGGCCCAGGTCGCCTCGGGCAACGTGACCAGCATCACCTCCACGGGCGAGTCGATCAACGGCGTCACCAAGAAGCCTGTTGCCGACTTCCAGAACGGGACGACCTCGACCAAGTTCCAGACGCAGCGTCCGGCATTCGCGAACGACGACCTCGAGACGATGCTCCAGAACGGCAACGTCGTCATCAACGCCAAGGACCCCAACGCCGCGACGCCGCTGTGGGAGACGCTGCTCTTCAGCTTTGGTCCGACCATCCTCCTGGTGCTCGGGTTCCTCTATCTGTCGCGGCGAGCGGCTTCGGCAGGCGCGGGCGGCATCCTGGGCACCTTCGGCCAGAGCAAGGCCAAGCTTTACGACGCAGAGCGGCCTGCTGTCACCTTCGATGACGTGGCCGGAATCGACGAGGTGAAGGCTGACCTCCAGGAGATCGTGGATTTCCTGAGGGAGCCCCAGAAGTACTCGCGACTGGGCGGCACCGCGCCTAAGGGCGTGCTGCTCATCGGCGCTCCCGGGACCGGCAAGACGCTGCTCGCCCGTGCGGTCGCAGGTGAGGCGAAGGTGCCTTTCTTCAGCATCTCGGGGTCGGAGTTCGTCGAGGCGATCGTCGGCGTCGGCGCGTCGCGGGTCCGCGACCTCTTTGCCAAGGCGCGCGCCGCGGCCCCGGCAATCATCTTCATCGACGAGATCGATGCCATCGGCCGCAGCCGCTCCGCGGCGGTGCGGATAGGTGGCAACGACGAGCAGGAGCAGACACTCAACCAGATCCTCACCGAGATGGACGGATTCGACGCACGCGAAGGCGTCATCGTGCTCGCGGCCACCAACCGCGCCGACGTGCTCGATCAGGCGCTGCTGCGACCGGGTCGCTTCGACCGCCGCATCACAGTGCAGGCCCCAGACCGCCGCGGCCGCGCCGCCATCCTTCGCATCCACACCCGCAACGTCCCGCTGGCACCGGAAGTCGACCTCGACGCGATCGCCGGTCAGACGCCGGGGCTCGTCGGCGCGGATTTGAAGAACCTGGTCAACGAGGCGGCCCTGACCGCGGCCAGAAAAGGCGAGAACACTGTCACGCCTGCCGATTTCCAGGACGCCATCGAGAGGACCCTGCTCGGCAGTGAGCGCAAGCTCCTCCTCAGCGACGCCGATCGGGAACGGATCGCGTACCACGAGTCCGGCCACGCGCTGCTCGGACTCCTCGTGCCCGGCGCTGACCCGGTAAAGAAGGTCACGATCGTCCCCCGCGGCCAGGCGCTCGGAGTGACGCTGCAGAGCCCCGTGGACGATCGCTTCAACTACGGCGAGGACTACCTGCGTGCGCGCATGATCGGGGCGCTGGGCGGACGCGCAGCCGAGCGCATGGTTTACGGAGTGGTCACAACCGGCGCCGAGAACGACCTGCAGCAGGTCACCCGGATCGCGCACGAGATGGTCGTGCGCTGGGGCATGAGCCCCAAGGTCGGTCCACTGAACTTCAGCGACGGCGACGCCAACGCACTGCAGAAGCCGTACAGCGAGGCAACGGGGCAGCTGATCGATGACGAGATCCGCCGCATCGCCGAAGAATGCCTGGCCGATGCCGAGAAATTGCTGAGCGAGCACCGCTCCCAGCTCGACGCGCTGGCGAAGGCGTTGTTGAAGAGCGACTCGCTCGACGAGCCGCAGATCCTGCAGGTGACAGGACTCGGCGCACAGCCTGTGGCGGCGGTTGTCGGATCTAACTAAGGGCGCGCGCAACGCCGTGCGCGCGTGCATGAACGTCTCCGGCGCCGACCGCGTGTGGATCATCCGCACTGATACCTGCGCCTCGATCGCGAACGCGATCGAACGCGAGGTCCGCGAGACCGGCGCAGCCTGCCAGGTCTGGACGATGGAAGATCACATGAAGCGGCCGGCCTCTGAGTTTCCGCGGCAGCTGGCGGACGAGATCTCCCGCTTCCGCCCGACGGTGTCGTTCTTCGTCGGCGACGGTCAGCCTGGCGAGCTCGCGTTCCGCATGCCGATGCGCCGGTTCCTGGTCGACAAGCTCAATCTGCGGCATGCGCACATGATCGGCATCACCGAAGAGGTCATGGCCGACGGCATGACCGCCGACTACGACGAGATCTACCGCGTGACCCGGAAGGTCTTCGACCTGGCACGCCAGGCTCATAGCATCACCGTCAGCACCGCGCTGGGAACCGACGTGACGGCCACCTTTTCGCCGCACCTGAGGTGGATTCCATGCGACGCGCGCTACTGGGAGCAGGGCCGGTGGGGCAACCTCCCCGAGGGCGAGACGTTCACGTGTCCGCAGTCGGTCGACGGCGTCATCGCCGCCGAGGAGATGGGCGACTGGTTCACCGCCAAATATGGGCTGCTGCCGGCGCCGGCTCGGCTCGTGGTCAAGGGCGGCAGGTTCATGTCGATCGAAACCCCCGACGAGAACCTTGCGGCCGATTTTCGCCAGTACATGGCGCAGCACCCCAACTCGAGCCGCGTGGGTGAGTTCGCGATCGGCACCAACGTGGGCCTGACCCGGATCATCGGCAACTTCCTGCAGGACGAAAAGTTCCCAGGAGTGCACATGGCCTTCGGCGATCCGTATGGCCACCAGACCGGCGCCGACTGGGACGCTCCGTCGCACGTCGACGTCCTGGCGTCTCACGCGACGGTCGCGCTCGACGGGCAACGGCTCATGGAGAACGGCCGCTTCCTGGTCTGAACGGAGGGCGCATACTCGCCACCAACATGGAGACCGAAGTCCTCAGGACGGAGGACTGGGCGCGGACCCGAGGCATGCGGCGGATGCGGGCCGCGCTGCAGACCGCCCTCCTCTTCCCCGCTCTTTCCAGCTTCTGCCGGCTGACTGTCGTCGACCGCGAGCTCCTGCGCGCCCTTAACGGACCGGCTGTATTCGTCTCCAACCACGTCAGCGCTCTCGACGCGGTCGTGATGGCTGAGGCGCTTCCCCCCCGGTATCGGCACCGCTCGGTCGTCGTGGCTGCGGCCGACTCGATCTTCAAGCGGCGTTGGGAGGCTCGCCTCGCGCAGGTCACGGTGGACGCATTTCCGATTCCGCGCAGCGGAGGAGCCCGTGCCCACCTCGACTACCTCAAGGAGCTCCTGGCCAAGAAATGGTCGGTGATCATCTTTCCGGAAGGCCGTTTGACCGCGACCGGTGCGATTGGCGCGTTTCGCAAAGGCGCCGCGATCCTGGCGATCGACGCTGGAGTCCCGATCGTGCCGGCATACATGGACGGGATGTACCAGGTGATGCCGAGGTTTCATCGCGTGCCGCGCCCCGGTCACGTCACAGTTACGTTCGCGGAGCCTGTCCTCGCCGAGCCGGGTGAGGACTATGACTCCTACATCGCTCGAATCGAAGTCATCGTCCGCAGGCTTGCCGGCCCGAAGGGGATCGCGGTCGATCCGCCGAGCACATCGAAGTCAGAAGGGCCGACCTACTGGTACTGAGCCATGGCCGAGTTCGACGTCAGCGAATTCCGAGCTCGTCTCCGCGCCGCGGTGCTTGAGGCGTTGAGGTCTCGCGACTCTCACGCCATCGCCGCGCTGCGATCGCTCGCGAGCGCGATCGACAACGCAGAGGCTGTCGGCGGCTCGAGCGCGCCGGGCGTGCGGATCGGAGTCGGCGTCGGCGACGTGGGGCGCCGGCGCCTTTCATTGGCCGATGTCGATCGCGTCGTCGCCAGTGAGATCGGGGAACGGGATGAGGCGGCGTGTGAATACGAGCGGCTGGGCCGAGTTGAGCAGGCGGATGCGCTGCGGGCTGAGATCTCGTTCCTCGAGCGGTTCAGGGCGCGTTGACGGGCGACCCCGCGATGCGCTGGTTACGCGCAACGGCTTCGGCTCGGGTCCGGCCGTGCGGCAAAGCCAGCACCTAGAATTCGAGGTCTGTTCCGGGATAGCTCAACCGGTAGAGCAGGCGGCTGTTAACCGCAAGGTTCAGAGTTCGAATCTCTGTCCCGGAGCCAATTTCGAAATTGCACCGCGGGGTGTATTGCTTCCCAGTCCGGAGTGTCTTACAGCAATTGGACAGCAATGGACAGTAACTCCGGCTGACTGCGGAGTAGTGAAACAGTCGCCGTGAGCTGAAAAGTCTCTCCTTGCACTGCCCTGTTACCGGCGGCAATTCTTCAGAGCGCCGTAGCGTTCAGTCTTTCAGGCGAGGCCGGCGTAAGTTGTCTCGACGGCAAGGCGGTCGGCGTATGTCTTGTAGTGGTCGTCAAACGGCCCGG
>DATKFA010000191.1:0-3895 GCA_035511715.1 Candidatus Acidiferrum sp.
GCGTCACCAGCGACATCACGAAAACCCGCGAGATCGAGAACTCCAGGAGGGCGGCGACCCAGATCGCCGCCACCCACAGCTGGCGTCGCGGATTGGCGCCGAGCTCAGGAAAGAACGCCAGCGTCAGGGCGCCGGCCACCGCGCCTAGCCCCATCGCCGCGAGCAGGAAACCGAAGCCCTGCGCGCCCACGCGCAGCACCTGGTCGGCGAACAGCGGGAGCAGCGTCGACCGGTTCATCGCGAACAACGAGAAGACGGCAACAGTCGCCAGCAATCCACCGACCTCGGGCGTGCGGCGGGCGTAGGCCGCGCCCTCCACGAGGTGGGCGAAGAATCGCGCCTGATGCGCCGGCGGCTCGCGCCGCGGAAGGTCGCGCATGAGAAGCAGCGCGACGATCGCGGCCACGTAGCTCACGGAGTTGGCCAGGAAGCAAAGCGGCACGCCGACGAATGCGATCACCACGCCTGCAAGCGAAGGCCCGATCACTGCGGAGGCGTTGAACACCGAGGAGTTGAGGGCGATGGCGTTCGTCAGGTCCTGCTTGCCGACCATCTCGACGATGAACGCCTGCCTCGCCGGAACGTCGAACACGTTGATGATCCCGGCCGCGAGCGCGGCGACGATGACCATCCAGTACTGGGCGTGACCGGTGGCGGTCAGGACGAAGAGCACGAAAGGCGGAACCGTGAACGCGGTTTGGGTCGCGAGCATGACGTTGCGTTTGTGGAAGCGGTCGGCCACGATCCCGCCGAACTGGCCGGCCAAGAGGATCGGCGTGAACTGCGCTGCGAGCACCAGGCCCACGAGGACGCCGCTATGGGTCAGCTCGAGAGCCAGCCACGGCATCGCCACGGTCTGCATCCACGTTCCGACCGTCGAGACGATCTGGCCCGTGAAGAACAGGCGGTAGTTGCGGTGACGCAGCGCCCCCAGGACGCGGGCCGACGCGGCTTCAGGCATTCATATCGATGATGCGATCATCGCAATGTGGCCAGGATCCGCGAGCAGGTCGACATCGACGCGCCACCGGACCGGGTGTGGGCGGTCGTTGCGGAAGACGTGAAGAACGCCCCCAGGTGGACGACCTACCTCGACAGCGTCGAAAGGCTCGACGCAGGGGCGCCCGGCAAGGGCACGCGCTATCGCTACCACCTCGACCTTCCCGGCACCAGGGTCACCCTCGAGGTCGAGCAGGACGTGTACCAGAAGCCCAAGAAATGCGCGGGCCGGTTCATCAAGGGTCCGCTCAAGGGCACGTGGGCGTACACCTACTCGCTACGAAAAGATGGCTCAACCCGGCTGACCTACGAGATGGAGTACGAGCTCACGGGGCTGCTGCGGTTCGCGGGAGGGCTGCTCGGGCCGCAGTACGCGGCCGGGATCCACAAGAACATGGAGTCGCTGAAGCGGTATATCGAGTCCGGCAAAGGTCCCAAAGCTAAGTAATGACCGCCTCAGCCTCGATCTCGACCTTCCAGTGCTCGTTCAGCAGCTCGGCGACGACCATCGTCGCCGCCGGGCGTACCTGGCCGAGCGCCTCGGCGTGGGCCTTTGAGACCGCGTCGACCCATGCCACGCCGCTGATGTACATGCGCGTGCGCACGACGTGCTCCATCCGAGCTCCGAGTTCGGTCAACGCCGCCTCGATGATCTCGAAGCACCGCTTGGCCTGGGCGTAGGCGTCGTGGTTGATCGAGCCGTCCGGCCAGATCGGCGCCGTGCCCGACACGATGACGCGGTCGTCGACTCGGATCGCGCGGCAGAAGCCGATCTTGGCTTCGAAAGGTGAACCCGAGCTGACGCGTTTTCTCTCGGTCAGGGTCGCTTGAACGGCAGAAGCTCGAGCTGCTCGAACCGGTCGTCGACAGCCGTCCGCAGGTCGGCGACAAGGGCCCGAAGGCGCTCCTGCGCCGCCGTGTCGGTGATGTTGACGACCCGGATGCGCCGCAGCATCGTCTGGAGCGCGTAGAGCCCGGCGGCCTCGTTGCCGTTCAGCCGCGCGGCCGACGTACGGATGTCCCGCGCGACGTCATCATGGCCATGCGATCGCATCCAGTTCGCGAGCCGGCCCGCCGCGACCACTACACGCTGAGTCTTCGGGTTGATCGCGCCCGCCTCCCGAGGCCGTCGGGGTTCGATCAGCACCGGCATCCCCGGCCGGGGCAGCGAGGAGACCCGACGCCATACGTTGCGCGGCCCAAGGATCACAAGGATGCCCGCCAACACGAGCAGCACTACGACCAGCGCGACGATCGCGTCGAGCATTTTCTCTAGGTTACGCTTGGACGCGATCCGTTTTGTATCCCTTTACCAAGGGAGCGATTGATATGACTCCGATCGCGGTCGTCACTGGCGCATCGTCTGGCATTGGCGCGGCCACCGCGATCGCGCTCGGCCGTCATGGTTATCGAATCGTCGTCGGCGCGCGACGTGTCGAGCGGCTGGCGCGCGTGGCGGGCGAGGAAGGCGTCGCCATACGCCTCGATGTCACCGATGAGCAAAGCGTCAATGACTTCGTCGCCGAGGTCAAGCGTCGCTTCGGTCGCATCGACGTGCTCGTCAACAATGCCGGCGGCGCGCTCGGCCTCAACCCGATCGAGAAGGCGATCGACGACGAATGGGTGGGAATGTGGAAGACAAACGTGCTCGGCCTCATGTGGATGACGCGCGCATGCCTGCCCCTGCTCCGCAAGGCCCGACACGCACACATCGTCAACATCGGATCGATCGCGGGCTTCGAGACGTACAAGGGCGGAGCGGGCTACACGGCGGCCAAGCACGCCGTCCGTGCGATCAGCAGAACACTTCGCCTGGAGCTCAACGGCGAGCCGATCCGCGTCACCGAGGTCGCGCCCGGACTGGTTGAGACCGAGTTCAGCCTGGTCCGTTTCCACGGTGACCGCAAAGCAGCCAAAGAGCCTTACGTGGGGATCAAACCCCTCACCTCTCAGGACATCGCCGACTGCGTCATCTTCGCGGTGACCCGTCCTCCGCACGTCGACATCGACGAGATCGTGGTTCGGCCAGTCGCCCAGGCCAACGTTGTGACCGTGGCGCGCAAACCTAAGTGATTAGGTGCGTTTGGCGTCAAAGGCCCCGAATCTAGGGCGCTAATTGGTGCGTTTGGCGCCAGAAGCCCCGAACGCATGGTGAGTGGGCTACTTGAGCAGGCCGGCCGCACGGGCCTCGTCCCGCGTCATTCAACAACCCGGCTCGCCGTAGTTCCCGCAGCACCCCTGGCCGCCGCGCTTTCTCCACACGTTGCTTAAGACAAGGCCGACTCGCTGGAGCGGGTTGTAAGAACCTGCGCTGAGGTTGGTGAGGAAACTACGCGGTGCTGGGCGTGCTGGCCTGCTCATTCGTAACCGGTAGACGAGCGTTGTCGAAAGGCCGGATTCATTCCGGCCGTCACCATACGCCCTCTACCAGGCGCCTCCAGGCGAAGTGGGCCACCAGGGGATGGTCCGCGGAAGGGGACGAAGTCCTCTTCCGCGCTTTCATTCGTAATAGCTGTTGTTGTACTCGATCCAGCCCGGGTTTGGGCAGCCACTTGATGTATGTGCGTGCGTGCAGTGCACGCCGTAGCGCGGGCCGGGATCGATGTAGAGCTGGCCGTGGATGATCACCTCATCGCCTTTGTGCGCCGGCACGCTCTGAGCGAGGCTGGTGTTGTGATCGACCTGGAGGATCTCTCCGGTCGTCGTCTTCACATCAAAGACCTCGTGGTCGCCGTTCTGCGCGGGGTCGTCGAGGAGCGTCGCGTCGAAGGTCACCTCGGCTCCGCTCGAGCCGTTCTGGATGTCGTTGTGGAGGGCCTGGTCGTCCGCGGTGTCGCGCCCGCCGCACGCCACCACCAGGATGAGCGAAGCGGCGACCGCGATGAGTCTCACAACG
>DATKFA010000192.1:0-5736 GCA_035511715.1 Candidatus Acidiferrum sp.
AGCCGGCGCGGCGGGCAAGGATACGCGTGGCTTCATCCGCCTGCACCAGTTCTCGAAGGTCGAGCTGGTCAAGGTGACCACCGCCGAGGCATCGATGGACGAGTTCCAAAAGCTGACCGCCGACGCGGAGGACATCCTGCAGCGGCTCGGGCTGCACTACAACGTGATGGCGATGTGTACGGGCGACATGGGTTTCGCCCAGTACAAGAAGTACGACCTGAACGCATGGGCGCCGGGCCTGGACCGCTACCTCGAGGTCTCGTCATGCTCGGTGTTCAACGACTTCCAGGCGATGCGCGCAAACATCCGCTACCGGCCGGGACGCGGCGCGGCGCCTCGATTCGTCCATACGATCAACGGCTCCGGTCTGGCGCTGCCGCGCACGATCGACGCGGTCATCGAGACGTACCAGCGCTCGGACGGGATGATCGCGGTGCCTGAGGTACTGCGGCCGTATATGGGCGGGGTAGAGCTGATCGGGGCGCGCTAAGCCCTTTACGGGCGTTTGACGCCAAACGTCAGGCATCTCCGCCGGAATTCGGGTCGTTTGACACCAGGCGTCCGAAGATCGGCGCCTAGAATCGGGTGTCGCTCCGGAGGGGTGGCCGAGTCCGGCTTATGGCGGCGGTCTTGAAAACCGTTTGGGCCGCAAGGCTCACGGGGGTTCAAATCCCTCCCCCTCCGCGTTTCGGCTGCCCATATGCTGGGCGACCATTTCGCCGGCATCAGGCGTTGGGATTGCGTGACGTGGTGACATTGCCCGCCACCCCTCTCCCTCGGCAAGGGAGAGGGTTTTTGCTTCTTAGCCGTTTGACGGACCGACCGAGCGACATCTTGCCCAGACGGGACGAAGCGCCTGTCGTCGAATCACCTCCGAAACCGTCCGCCTGAGAGCTTGATTTCGCCCCGCCCGATTGACGAACATCGAGGCGGGGGCGTGGGGTGGAGGACGAGAGACCCGGTTACGACCACGGCGTGCTCGACAATTTCGTCGACGTTGCCGGGCGGCTGATCGCCATCCCCGTACAGCAGAAGAAACGGCTGGCCGTCCTGCGCTGGCTCGTCGAGGATTTCCAGCCAGGCCGCCTGTACGCGGAGGCGGAGGTCAACCGCATCATCGGCCGGCGGCATCCCGATTTCGCGGCCTTGCGGCGCTACCTCGTCGACGAGGAGATCATGCAGCGGCGCCGCGGCGTCTACTGGCGCACCGGCAGCGTGCCGAACGTCGGCTGGGATCCGCCGATGTGGCCCGACCCAGAAGACCGCTGAGGGGGGCGTTACCCGCGGTCGAGATGCGTCGTTTGGTCGGCAGATGCGACCTTTCTTCGTCCCGATCGGACTCGCCGTCGCGTGCGCCCTGGCGGTGGCCGCCATCGTCGTGGCCTCGAACCGGCCGGCTCTCGTCCTGACGGCGCCCTCCGCCACGACCGCGACTACGATCACGCAGGGGATACTCACCAGCGGCGACGCGACCGTCTCCAAGAAGCCCGACCTCGCGGTCGTGGGCGCAGGCGTCGACGCGCAGGCGCCAACTGCCTCGGCAGCCCAGTCCGATCTCAACTCCAAGGCCGGCAAGCTCATCGACCGCATCAAAGCCATAGGCGTCGCGGACGGCGACCTCAACACGACGGGCTACTGGATCGGCCCTGTCTATGGACCTCAAGGCCAGACGATCACGGCTTTCCGGGCCACCGAGCAGCTGCAGCTCAAGTGGCACAACGTCGACTCCGTCGGCAAGGCGCTCGACGCCATCGTCCAGGAAGGCGGCGCGACCAACGTCTACGTGAGCTTCACCCTGAACGACCCCAAGCCGGCCCAGGCCGAGGCGCGCGGGCTGGCGATCGCAGACGCGAAGTCGAAGGCGTCGGCCATGGCTTCAGCGGCGAGCGTGAAGGTCGGCCAGGTCCTCCAGATCAGCGATCTGGCCTCGACATCCCGCGTTCCTTACCCGTACGTCGCCTCAGGCGCGTCCGCGGCTCCGACGCAGGTGCCCGTTGGCCAGATCGACGTCCAGGTCAGCGTCGAGGTCGATTTCGCGATCGCGTAGACCCTCGGTGACTTATCGTCCGGGGGGAGATGATGCTCAAGATCTATCCCGATCGGCGATGGCCGGCGTTCCTGCGCGTGCTGGCCGACACCACGGTTTTTTTCTGGACCGTGGTGTGGGCGTACCTCGGCTTCCTCATCTATTCGACGGTCATGGGGCTCGAGGTCATCGCGGACGGGATCAAGAACACGGGGATGACCTTCAACCAGTGGATCGGCGCGTTTCGCAACGCGGTGCCCGGCGGGATACCGATCCTGACCAAGTTCCTGCAGGACACCGCGGACACGCTGCGTCACTACTCGGGCGAACCACTCGTGTCGGCGGGGCAGAACATCCACGACGCGATCCTGCGCGTCGCCATCGTGCTGGCGCTGCTGGTCGCGCTACCTCCCATCCTGCTCGTGCTGCTGCCGTATTCAGGTTGGCGCTGGAGCGACATGCGCGAGACAGGCGCGGCGCTGGCGTTTGTGCGCATCGCGTCGATGACCGGTCGCGCCGACGCGGCCCGCGCGGTCCTCGCCTATCGGGCCGTCTCGACGCTTTCCTTTCGCCAGCTCATGCGCGCTTCGGCGGACCCGGTCGGCGACCTGGTCGAGCATCGCTACGAGAAGCTCGCCAGCGCGATGCTGCGCCGCGCGGGCATCGATCCGACCCGGCTGGCGCCGCCCGACCTGCCTGAGCTGCCTCCGCCGCGCCGCGCTCGCTGACCGGATCCGTATCTTTGATGGCCATGTGCCGAAGCATCAAGACGCTGCGCCATGCCGACCTGGTGGCCACCGATGACGAGATCCGCGCCGCCGCGCGCCAGTTCGTGCGCAAGGTGAGCGGGTTCTCCAAGCCGTCGTCTCGCCACGAGGCGGCTTTCGAGGTCGCGGTCGACGAGATCGCGCTCGCGTCGCAGCGCCTGCTGGACAGCATCGCGGGAAACCTCGCGGGAGTGGGAAGGACGGCGGCCGCCGGCTAGAACTGGCAGCCGCGGCAGAAGTTCAGCGGCTCGCGGTTCGATCCCAGCTGGCTGATCCGGTGCCCGCACCGCGGGCACGTCTTCCCGCCTTTCATGTGCACCGCCATGAACGACCGGTCCTGCTTCGACTCGTCGTAGTTGGGGTTGGCCAGGATCGCCTCGACCGCACGCGACAGGACAAGTGGAATCGCCCGGTACAGCGCCTCTTCGTCCTCGGGTTTCAGCGAAGCGCGACGTCGTAGGGGCAGAAGCTGCGCCTCCCACAGGATCTCGTCGGAGTACGCGTTGCCGATGCCGGCCAGGAACTCCTGGTTGCGCAGCAGGTCTTTCAGCTCGTCGCGAAAACGCCGCAACCGCTTCCGAAATATGTCCAGGCCCATCGAAGCTACCGAGTCCGCCTCGGGCCCCTGGCCATCCCACGCGGGCACCTCGCGGGAGCAGTCGGAGACCCAGTAGATCCTCCCCATGTCGCGGAAGTCGAGGTAGCGAAGCTCGACCTTGCCCTCGACCCGGAGCGTGAAGACCTCGGTGGCCGGCACCGGGATGTCGGATCCGCCGATCTGGAAACGCCCGCCGAGCATCGGGTTGACCACCAGCCAGCGCGGCGAACCGCCGCCACCGAGCTCGGTCGCGAACACCAGGTGCTTGCCGCGTCGGGTCATTGACAGAATCCGGCGGGCGGGCAGCTCCATCGCGAAGTTGTCCACGGGATAACGGAGGAGGTGGCCCTTCTTGGGGTTGACCGAGGCTGCTGTGATCAGCTTGCCTTCGACGCGTGGACCGATCCGGATTCGGAGCGCTTCCAGCTCGGGTAGCTCGGGCATGGCGAAAAGATACGGACAATCTGTTTGGGCCCCTCCGAGGCTTGGGATAACCAACCTATGCGACTAGACCGATTCACCGAGAAGGCCCAGGAGGCTCTGCAGGAGGCTGCCGAGCAAGCGCGCCAGAACGGCAACCAGGCGGTCGAGCCTGAGCACCTGCTGCTCGCCCTCATCAGCCAGGAGGAGGGCGTCGCTCGCGCCCTGCTCGAGCGCACCGGCGCTTCGGCGCAGGCACTCAAGCCGGCGCTGGTCTCGGCCATCGAACGACTCCCCAAAGTCAGCGGCGGCGCGCAGCCATACCTGAGCGAAGCGCTGAGCAAGAGCCTCGACGCGGCGGAAAAGGAGGCGGAGCGGCTCAAGGACGACTACATCTCGACCGAGCACGTCGTGCTGGCGCTCGCCGACAACCGGGTGCTGAAGGATGCCGGCGTCACGCACGACGCGCTCCTCAAGGCTCTGCGCGACGTACGCGGCAACCAGCGCGTCACGGACCAGAACCCTGAGTCCAAGTACCAGTCCCTCGAGAAGTACGGACGTGACCTGACCAAGCTGGCCAGGGAAGGCAAGCTCGACCCGGTCATCGGCCGTGACGAGGAGATCCGCCGTGTCATTCAGGTCCTTTCGAGAAGGACGAAAAACAACCCCGTGCTCATCGGTGAGCCGGGCGTCGGCAAGACCGCCATCGCGGAGGGGCTCGCGCAGCGGATCGCGCAAGGTGACGTGCCGGAGGGCCTGAAGGGCAAACGCGTCGTCGGGCTCGACCTCGGCGCACTTGTCGCAGGAACCAAGTTCCGAGGCGAGTTTGAGGACCGCCTCAAGGCCATCCTCAAGGAGGTCGAATCTTCCAACGGCCAGGTCGTCCTCTTCATCGACGAGCTGCACACGCTGGTGGGCGCCGGCGCGGCGGAAGGCGCGATCGACGCAGCCAATCTGCTCAAGCCCGCGCTCGCGCGCGGTGAGCTGCGCGCCATCGGCGCCACCACGCTCGACGAGTACCGCAAGCACATCGAAAAGGACGCTGCGCTGGAGCGACGATTCCAGCCGGTCTTGGTCGACCAGCCGTCGGTCGAAGACACGATCAGCATCCTTCGCGGCCTCCGCGAGAGGTACGAGGTCCACCACGGTGTCCGCATCAAGGACGCGGCCATCGTGGCGGCCGCCGTGCTCTCGAATCGCTACATCACCGATCGTTTTCTTCCTGACAAGGCAATCGACCTCATCGACGAGGCGGCGGCCCGTCTCCGGACCGAGATCGATTCCATGCCCACCGAGCTCGACGAGCTCGAGCGGCAGATCCGCCAGCTCGAGATCGAGCGCCAGGCGCTGAAGAAGGAGTCCGACCGGGCGTCGAAGGACCGACTGGCCGGGATCGAGAAACAGCTGGCCGAGCTCGCCGAGAGGCGCAGCGGCCTGCGCAGCCGGTGGGCGCAGGAGAAGGAGATCATCAACAAGATCCGCGGGCTGAAGGCCAGGCTGGAAGAGGTCCGCGCCGACGCCGAGCGCGCCGAGCGAGCCGCCGACTTCGCCAAGGCGGCCGAGCTCCGCTACGGCAAGGCGGTCGAGATTGAAAAGCAGCTCGCAGAGCAGAACAACCGCCTCGCCCAGCTGCAGGGTGACCACCCGCTCCTCAAGGAAGAGGTGAGCGAGGAAGACATCGCCCAGATCGTCGCGAAGTGGACGGGCATTCCCGTCTCCAGGTTGATGGAGGGCGAGGTAGCCAAGCTCATCAAGATGGAGGAGAACCTGCACGAGCGCGTGATCGGGCAGGACGAGGCGGTGAGTGCGGTCGCCAATGCGGTGCGCCGCTCGCGATCAGGGCTTGCAGACCCGAACCGTCCGGTCGGGTCGTTCATCTTCCTCGGGCCGACCGGCGTCGGAAAGACCGAGCTTGCTCGCGCGCT
>DATKFA010000193.1:0-2563 GCA_035511715.1 Candidatus Acidiferrum sp.
CGGGCACCGTACGACGCGCTACCTGCGGGCCCAGGCGGGCGGGTTCCTGAAGGCCGAGCCGGTCATGATCCAGATGCCGAGCAGGCCGGAGGACGCCGCCAACATCAAGCGCATCGTCCACAACACCGAGAGCATCTACGGCCTCCTCGTCTCGCTCGACGACCGGGCGGCGCTCGTGCGGGCCAACTTCATCGAGTCGCGCCTGAACCACCGCCTCACCTTCGATCAGATCAACGATCGGGTTATCGCGCCTTTCGAGAAGGGCTGGATCGGCGCGCTCATCAAGGGCCGGGACGCGATGAAGGGCGAGACCGCGGCGCCCGCGGTGGTGGACACCGTCTACCGCGACACGGCGGCGGCGAAGGCCGGCCTCAAGGTGGGCGACACCATCGTGTCGGTCAACGGGAAGCCGGTGGCGGACCGCGTGGAGCTGGCGGCGGAGGTCCAGAAGTACAAGCCCGGCACGACCGTCAAGCTCGGCGTGAAGAGCGGCGAGGAAGCCAGGGACGCCCAGCTCACCATCCCCGAGCCCGACCTCGCGATCTACGTCGCGGGCGAGCCGCGCCTCTACGGTTGGGTCTACAGCTATGCGAGCGACGTGTTCTGGATCCTCACCGTAACCTACTGCATGGAATGGATCCTGCGCTGGCTGTACTTCCACGACTGGCGAGGCGCGCTCCGGCCCACGCTGACCGGTGTGATCGCGGCCTTCTGGGGCCTTGCCTTCGTGAGCATCATCGGCTTTTCGCTCGACCCGCTCATCCTGGTGATGCCCTTTCTCATCACGGCGCGCGCCGTGAGTCACGCGATCCAGATGCACGATCGCTACTACGAGGAGTTCGAGCGCCACGACTGGAACCAGCGCAAGGCGATCGTCGCGGCCTTCGCGGAGCTCTTCGTCCCGACCTTCTCCGGCATCGCGACCGACGCGCTCGGCGTGCTGGTCATCATCCTCGTGCCGATCGTCATGCTGCGCAACCTGGCGATCGTCGCGTCGTGGTGGATCCTCGCCATTACCGTCGCCGAGCTGCTGCTCAACCCGATCGTCTATTACTACCTCCGTGCCCCCGACCCCGAGGTCGTAATGGCGCGCGAGAAGGGCTGGTACAAGGCGTTCATCAACCGCGTGACGGACTGGAACCTGTCCTCGGTCGGCAAGGTAACGACGCTCGTCTTCTGGCTCGCGCTGTTCTCGGTTGGCCTGTTCCTCATGCGCGGCCTCATCGTCGGCGACCCGACCTCCGCCTCACCGCTGGTGTGGGAGGACTCGCCCTACAACGTCTCCCATGCGCACATCCAGGACAAGTTCGGGGGCGTCGAGCCGCTGATCGTGGTCGCCGAGGGCAAGGACCGCGACGCCATGAAGGACCCGAAGGTCCTGCGCACCATGGAGAACTTCCAGCGCTACCTCGAGCGCGACCGGGACGTGGGCTACAGCTTCTCGCTCACCGACATCCTGCGCAGCGTGAACATGGTCTTCCACGAGCTCGAACCGAAGTGGGGCGTCATCCCCAACAACTCGCGCGACGTGGCGCAGACCTTCTTCATCTTCTTCTCCGGCTCGCCGCCGACGGAAACGGCGAAGTACGTCGACCCGAGCTACACTACCTCGCACGTGACCTTCTTCGCCCGCAACCACAAGGGCGACAACATCGCGCGCATAATCCAGGAGTGCAAGAATTTCATCGCCGACCCGAAGAACAACATGGACGGGAAGGCGACCTTCAAGCTGGCCGGCGGCCTGATCGGCGTGCTCGCCGCGGCCAACGAGGAACTGGTGCGGAACGACCTGCTGATGAACTTCCTCGGCTTCGGCACGATCTACGTCATCGTGCTGTTCACCTACCGGTCGTGGGCGGCGGGCATTTACCTCCTCGCCCCGCTCTTCATCTCGAACGTCATCATCAACGCCGCCATGGCGGTGTGGGGAATCGGCATCAACGTCAACACGCTGCCGCTGGTGACCGTCGGCGTTGGCTTCGGGATCGACTACGGCCTCTACATCCTGTCCCGCATCATCGAGGAGATCCGCGTGAATGGCGACCTCGAGCTGTCGATCCGCGAGGCGCTGGTCACCTCCGGCAAGGCGGTCAGCTTCACCGCCGTCGCCATGGTGGGGAGCACGGCGCTGTGGACCTTCTCCAACATCCGGTTCAATGCCGTCATGGGCGGGCTGCTCGCGATCTGGATGTTCGTGAGCTTCATCGCCTCGGAGACGCTGTTGCCGGTCATGATCTCCTACTTCCGCCCGCGCTTCATCCTGCGTGAGGCATCGAAGGCGTCGCGGCGGCCGGTGGTCGCAGCGCAGGCCGCTGCGGTCAGCTAGGAGGCGGCGATGGGTCTCTGGGAATCGATCATCATCGTGACGCTGTTCTCGATCGGCGTCATCGTCATGGACGAGATCATCCACGCGCGGCGGCGGAAGCGGCGCGAGCGGGAAGGCGCGGCGCGGGTCGGGCACTAGGCGCCGGGGCGCGATCGCGGCCGGTGGCACGGGGCGGCCCTCGCGGCTCCCGCTCGCGCGCCGCTCACCGGTGTCGCCTGCCGCCGGCTCCCGCTCGGC
>DATKFA010000194.1:0-3193 GCA_035511715.1 Candidatus Acidiferrum sp.
AGCGCCATGAACATCGCCACCAGCACGAGCGGGGCGAAGCGAAGAGCCAACCGCGCACGCTGCGCGAGCAGCTTCTGCGTGGACAAATCCATCTCCAGCAGAGCACAACGCCTGCCCGACGTCGACTATTGAAAGATTGTCGTTGTTGCTCTTTGTGAATTGTTATTCAGGAATTGAAAATCACGCGAGAGCATGCGAGTAGGCGCGCTGGGGAGGGGTCAGGGATCGGATGTCTTCGAGCTGGTGTCGTATCCACCTCGCAACGTCGTTGGAAGCGACGACCTGGTTGATTGCGATCGATCTTTCGTTTCGCTCAGCCTGGCTCATCTGCAGCGCGCGATGCATCGCCCTGGCAGTGACCTCGACATCGAATGGATTCACGCTCAGGGCGTGAGCGCCCAGCTCCTCGTGCGCGCCCGCTGATTCGGAGAGGACCAGCACCCCCGCCCGGCGGTTGACCACCGGACCCTCTTTGGCGACGAGGTTCATCCCGTCGAGGATCGGATTCACGAGCAGCACGTCGTACGACCTGTAGGCCGCGATCGCCCGATGGATGTCCTCTCCGAGGTCGAGCCTGGTCGGCTGCCACGTACCGCTGCCGAATCGTTCGTTGACGCGGTCAACGGTCGCGCGGACGAGGTCCAGGTACTGCTTGTAGGCGTCTACGTCCTGCCGCGACGGCTGGAGGAACGCCCACATCGCGACCCGGCCGTGGTGTTCGGGATGGTCCTCGAGCAAGCGCTCGTAGGCGAGGAATCCTCTGACCAGGTTCTTCGCGGGGTCCGTCCGATCGACGCGCACGATGAGCTTCTCGGGGCGCCAACCCTCGATCTCGGCGCTGATGTCGGCGACTCTCTCCGATTCCCCAAGCTGCTTCAACGCGGCGACGTCGATCGAGACCGGATACGCGCGAACCCAGACCAGCCGGCCGCCGTAGAGCACGACAGATTCGGGCTCGGCGACTCGCAAGCCCATGAGCTCAGCGCAGCATCGCAAGAAGTTGTGAACGTCGAGGCCGGTCTGAAGGCCGACGATGTCGTTGGCCAGGAGACCTCTGAAGATGGGTTCGCGCATCGCCGCGGGGAGGACCTTGAAGTACCTCGGCTCGGGCCACGGGACGTGGATGAAGTGCTGCATCACGGCCTCAGGCAGCGCTGCGCGAATCCGCTCGGGCGCAAGGTACAGCTGGTAGTCCTGGGTCAGGAAGAGTGGGCGGTGGGGTAGGCCGCGAGCCACCGAAACCGCATGCTCCGCGACGCTTGCATTGATCCTGGCGTAGCCCTCGAACCACGCCCGGTACATGGCCTTGTCCACGACCGGCTCGGTCGCGATGTTCCAGAGGTAGTGGTGCGCAAACCAGATCAGCGGGTTGCTGACGACCGCGTAATGCAGGCGGTACGCCTCCTCCTCGGTCGGCGCGAAAGAGATCGGGAACGATGCATCGGAGCCCGCGTTTGACCTGATGGCGGAACCCCGCCTCGCGATCTCCCGCTCGGCGTCCGTCCGGGCCGCCGCGACCCACGACGCTCCCACCGCCGTCGCCAGCGACGTGAGGGCTTTGACCAGACCTCCCGCCCCCGGCACGAAGCTTCCGTCGAGCGTCGGCTCGATTGGCGCCCGGTTGCTCAGGATGATCGGCGAGAACTGGCCCAGGAGCCGGGACGAGTCGCGCGCGATCTCCTGCAGCGCCGGGGTCTGAGCCGGAGATCTCATGCCGGGTGACCGTTGGCCCCGCTCAGGCGCGCCATCTCGGGTCGCGCGGCCGACCTCACCTTCATCATCGCCACCGGCGACTCGAGATGACGCAGCATGCGGTCGAGCTCTCTTCCGATCAGCATGTGCGGCCTTGCTGGATCGAGACGTGAGCCCATCATCACGAGGTCGTGGCCGGCCGCCTCCTCCAGGATGCCGCGGGCCACGGTGTCGCGGCGCCGCACGGTGACGATGGTCGCAGGCCGGCCCAGCTCATCGACTATCTCCTCGAAGCTGTTCCATTCCCGACGTGATCGATCTGGATGCTGCGAAGCCGTCTGAATGTGGAGCAGCGTGAGCACGCTGCCGAACACATCCGCGAGAGCCGCCGCCGTGTGGGCGACCGCGCGCGCGCCTGGCCCACCGCGGATCGAGGCCAGGATCGAGCGAGGAGCGATGACCTGGTTCTGCGTGCGTGGACTGGACCGGACGAAGAGAAGGTCGGTCGTGCCGTCTCGCAGGAGCTGGCGGGTCAGGTCGGTCAATCCGTGGCGGCGAGAGCTCGCCGTCGTGGGCCACTCCAGCACGAGGATCGTCGTTCCGTATTCAGCGGTGGCATCGCGAACGCTGCTCGCAACGTTGGCGGTCATGCGCAGGCTCAGGCCCATCCGGTGACGGACGTCGTTCGAATATTCCTGGCCGGCCAGCCACATCAGCGTGTCGCGTCGCCGCTGCTCCTGGGCGAAGACCCTGTTGTCGCGGCCCGAGCGGATCTCCACCAGCGCCAGCATGTGGCCCGACCCTCCAGGCGATGCGGCGAGCGCGTCGCCGAGGCTGATGATCGGGCGAGCCGCTTGCCCCATGAGCACGGGCACCAGCACACGCGGTCGCGTCTGCAGCGGCGACGACAACGCATGACGTCTGGCGATCAATCCGATCCTCCTTTTCCCCGCGCCGTGGAGTCGGTGCGACTGCTCATTCTGGGCGCTGGGCCCCGGGAAAGGCACGCTCGTGGATTCGGTGCGTTTTGCGCCAAACGCACCGGCCGGATGCTGATTTACGGTGCGTTTTGCGCGAAACGCACGGTTATCGGCCGCGAAACTGCGGCCTCCGCTTGCCTGTGAAGGCGGCGTGGAACTCGCGGAAGTCCTCCGAGCTCATCAAGAGAGTCTGTGTGAAAGCCTCCATCGCGACCGCGCTCGAATAGTCGGTGGACGCGGCGCGATTCACCATCTCTTTGGTCATGGCCAGGCCCCAGGGAGCGAGCTCCTTCAGCCGGCTGACGTAATCGGCCACGGCGGCGTCGAGGTCGCCGTCAGCGACGACCTTCGAGGCGAGACCCCAGCCAACAGCGTCTCGGCTGCTGATCTCCCCTCCGAGCATCAGGGCTTCCGTCGCACGGCCCATGCCGATGATCCGCGGGAGCAGCCAGCAGATGCCCATGTCGCCTCCCGAGAGCCCCACGCTCGTGAACAGGAAGCGAAATTTCGCCGATTCCGCC
>DATKFA010000195.1:0-3565 GCA_035511715.1 Candidatus Acidiferrum sp.
TCTCCGCTTCGCTCAGCATCGGCCGCGTCACCGAGCGTCCGCTTGGGTCGCCGATGAGCGCCGTGTAGTCGCCGATGATCACGACGACGATGTGCCCTTCGTCCTGGAACATGCGAAGCGTGTCGAGCACGACGAGGTGACCGACGTGCAGGTCTGGCGCAGTCGGATCCAACCCGAGTTTGATCCGCAGCCGATCCCCGCGCTCGAGCCGCGCACGCAGGTGATCCTGAATGTCGATCTCGACCGCCCGCTCCCGCAGGCGTTCGAAAAACGCGCTACTCAATCGGCCTGAGTCTAGGGATTGACCGGGTTGGGACCGAAGTAGATTTGCGGGTCACCAGGCAGCAGCGGCTGGAACAGGGCGATGACTGGGTTGTGGATCGCATCGACCACCTTGGTAATGAAGAGCGAGTCATGTACCGCATTACGGATGTTCACCTGCAGGGCGTCGAGCTGGGATGCGCCGATCGGGCTGGCGGCCTGCTCCAGCTCGAACACGACGACCACGGAGAGGAGGAAGGCCGTCGCCAGGCCTAGCGCCGTGCCCAGCGTCCGGTTCAGGACGACGGCCTGAATCTGGATCTGCCTGTGCGCGATCTGCGTCGCGACCTCGACCAGCAGCAGGATGGCGGCGATCATCCCGAAGAAGCCGTAGATGCGGCCGTCCGCAACCTCCGAAACCGAGGACGTCTGCTGGAGGATGGCGCCTGCTTGAAGGCCCATGTTCGTGGCGGCCCAAACGGCGACGAAAAGCGCGGCAAGGCCGATGAAGCGCCGGATCAGCCCGCTGAAGAATCCGCCCACGCCGTAGGCGATGAGCAGCAGGACCGGAAAGATGTCGACCAGGGTCAAGGTGTGCTTCCCCGGACCAAAAATCCCCCCGCAAACGGCACGCGTGCGCGTGCTGAATTTGCGCCCGAATTCACTCGCGGAACCTGGCGCGGTGTCTTTTCTCCAGCCCCAGCTTGATCTTCGACATCACTCTGTCCACTTCGGCGTCCGTCAGGGTGCGCTCCGAGCTTCGGAAAGTCAAGGTAAAAGCGATGCTCTTGTGCCCGTCAGGAACCTGCGCTCCACGGTACTCATCGAATGCCTGTGCCCGCTCGAGCGCGGCCGCGCCGCTGTCGCCCGCCAGCTCGTTGATGCTGGCGAGGAGCGCGCCCGCGGCGACGGTTTCGTCGACCACGACAGCGAGGTCGCGCTCGACCGCGGGGTAGCGCGGCAGCGGCTGGGCGCGCGGAATACGCGACGCGGCCAGCACCGGCTCCACGTCGATCTCGAAAGCGACAACCCTTCCATCGATGTGCGCTCGCGACGTCACGGTCGGATGCAGCTCGCCTATGTAACCGAGCTGGCGGCCACCGAGGATCACGGCTGCGCACCGTCCCGGATGAAACAGCTCGCTGGAGGCGCGGTCGTACGTGCAGCCAGGCGCGGACAACGCCGTCACCGCGCCGCCGAGGACCGATTTCATCCTGTAGAACGCGGCCAGCCCGTCCTCGGCCGACGCGCCCGCCGACGCCACCGCCGCCACGCGCAGAGGTTCGTCCGGCTGGGTGTTCTTCTCCCCCACTTTGGCCAGGTATGCCTCCGCAATCTCGTAGACGCGCACGTCAACCTTGCCGCGGTCGCGATTGAGCGCCATCACGTCGATCAATGAAGGCAGCAGCGACGTCCGAAGCGTGTCCATGTCGTCGCTGATCGGGTTGGAGACTCGCATCGCGTGCGCGGCGATGCGCAGCTCCTCGAGCTTACGTCCCGAGATCAGTGCTGGGTTCCAGGTCTCCGTGTACCCGGCGCCGGCGAGGAGCTCGCGCACCGAGTCGAGCCTCCGGTCGACGCTCGGCGCCGAGGGGGTCCACTCTTCGTGCCGCCTGCCCGGCAGCGTGGGCGGCACGCGGTCGTACCCGTAAACGCGGCCGACCTCCTCGACCAGGTCTTCTGGAATCGAGACGTCGAGGCGGAAAACTGGGGGCAGCACGTCCCACTCCCCGTCGCTCCTGACTTTCACATGGAAGTTGAGGCGGTTCAGGATCGCCTCGGCCTCCTCGAGGGGAACGTGCGTGCCGAGGACCTCGTCGATCTTCGCCGGTCGGAGGTTGATGCGCACCGGCTCCTGCGGGCGCGGATAGACGTCCGCCCAATCGCGGTGCACCGTGCCTCCCGCAAGCTCGGCGATGAGCGACGCACCGCGCCGCGCACCCGCGAGAGCCAGCTCGGGGGGAAGGTTCCGCTCGAACCGCGCCGATGCCTCGGTGCGCAGGCCAAGCGCCCGCGAGGTCTGGCGCACGTTGGGACCATTGAACGTGGCCGACTCGACGAGCACCTCAGTCGTGGCGGTCGTGACCGCGGTCTCCTCGCCGCCGATCACACCCGCGAGCGCGACGGGGCGCACGGCATCGGCGATGACGAGCATGTCGGGTGTCAGGTCGCGCACGATCCCGTCGAGGGAGAGAAGCCTCTCCTCAACATGCGCGCGCCGGACGTGGATCGCGGGACCGTTGAGTCTCGCGAGGTCGAATGCATGCATCGGCTGCGCGTACTCGAGCAGCACGTAGTTGGTGATGTCGACGATGTTGTTGATCGGGCGCACGCCGGCGGCGCGCAAACGGCGCTGCATCCAGTCGGGGCTTGGACCGACGCGGACGCCCTTGATCACGGCTCCGATGTATCGGCTGCACAGGTCCTCTTCGTCGATCGTGACCTTGACCAGCTCGCGGCCGGGAGGGTCTGCCTTGCCCGTGAAAGCCGGCATGAAATCGCGCTTCACCGGCCGGTCGAGCCCGGCCGCCAGCTCGCGCGCAATCCCGAAGTGGCCCATGCAGTCGGGGCGGTTGGAGGTGATCTCCGCCTCCATGATCGCCTGGCTCGGAATCACCGACGTAAGCGGCTCGCCCGGCGTGCCGCGGTCGAGGATGAGGATTCCGGCGTGGTCGTCACCCAGGTTGAGCTCGGCCGCGGACGCGAGCATGCCGCTGGCTTTTTCGCCCGCGATGTTCATCTCCTTGACGACTTTCCCGTTGGGGACCGTCGTGCCCGGCATCGCCACAGGCACGATCGAGCCGGGAACCGCGTTGGGGGCGCCCGCGATGATCTGCATGACCCTGCCGCCCACGTCGACCTGGTGAATCCACAGCGGGTTGCGCGACTTCGGGTGAGGCCGCTGCTCCAGCACCTTGCCGATGACGATCTCGGAAAGGTCGACCATCGTCAGCGACTCGATCTCCACGCCGAGGCGCGTGAGAACGTCGGCGGCCTGTTGGGGCGTGACGCCGTCGAGATCGACGAAATCACCGAGCCACTCGTAGCTGATTCGCACGACTAGCCCGTCGCCCCGCGCCACGCACGATAGTCGCGACTATCCCGGGTTCTCGCGGCCGAAAAGTCGCGATAGTCGCGACTAACGCGGATGGGTGGGCGCTCAGGCATCAGAACTGCTCCAGGAACCGCAGGTCGGATTCGTAGAAGAGCCGGATGTCGTCGACGTCATGCTTCAGCATCGCCATGCGTTCGATGCCGAATCCCCAGGCGTAGCCGTTCCACTGCGTCGGGTCGATGCCTCCAT
>DATKFA010000196.1:0-3229 GCA_035511715.1 Candidatus Acidiferrum sp.
GAAGCGCTGGGGCTGCGGTAGACTGCCCCCTCGGCGGCTCGGCCGTCACCTCCCCATGACTGGGGAGGACCAGACAACTCAGCTCTACGTCGTAGCAAACGTCCTGGAGGTCCGCCACGGCCGCGCATCGCAGACGGCTTCGGCCGCGCCCACGAGGTCGCCGCGGCAAACGCAAGTCGCACGACCTGCTCCTGCGGCTGACGCTCTTCGCGCTCTTCGCGATCTCGAGCTTGAGCCTGTTCGGCACGGGCGCGACGATCGTGGCGGTCGACTACTTCGCCGGCGACCTGCCGTCGATCGGCGCGATCCAGACCGCCAACTTCAGCCAGACCACGCGCATCCTCGACCGCAACGGCAACCTGATCGAGGCGCTGTATCACGAGAACCGCACCGTTGTGCCGCTGAGCAAGATCAGTGTCAAGCTGCAGCTGGCCACAATCGACACGGAAGACCGGACGTTCTACGCCAACTCTGGGGTCGACTACCGGCGCCTCCTGATCGCGATCACCTACGACCTGACGCACCATTCCTCGGCTCTCGGCGGTTCGACGATCACGCAGCAGGTGGTGAAGAACGACGTGCTCGACACCGCGGAGGCGCAGAGCCGCACCGTGAGCCGCAAGTTTCGCGAGCTTCTCCTCGCGGAGGAGATGGAACGGCGCTACGCGAAGCAGCAGATCCTCGAGCTGTATCTCAACTCGATCAACTACGGCAACGGGGCATACGGCGCGGAAGCTGCGGCCGAGACGTACTTCCAGGTCCACGCGGCCGACCTGTCGTGGGCGCAGGCCTCATTTCTCGCGGGGATTCCTCAGGCCCCGAGCGACTACGACCCGTTCGGGACGCCGGACCAGCTTGCCGCGGTGCGGGACCGGTGGCGCCAGGTGCTCGATGGCATGGTGGCTGTCGGCGACCTGTCCAGCTCGGCGTCAAGCTCGATCCTCGCGGGTGATCTGATCGCGAAGATGGTCGCGGCGCACAAGGTGCTGCCGGCGGCGCACGGAGCGCTGACGGCGCATTTCGTCGACTACATCGTTTCGTACATCAAGCAGCGGTACGGGGACCAGGCGCTGTACGAGGGCGGCCTCACCGTCACGACCACCCTCGACCTTTCGACTCAAGCGCTGGCGGACAAATGGGTGAAGAGCGGAGTGAACACCTACGCCAAGCGTGGCGTCAACACCGGCGCCATGCTCGTGATGAATCCGTCGGACGGAGAAATACTCGCGATGGTCGGCAGCGCGGACTACAACAAAGTGGCGATCCGCGGCCAGATCAACCTGACCGGCGTGGACCCACTGGGATGGCGCGGGGTCGGGTCGTCGTTCAAGGTCTACACGTACGGCGCTGCCTTGCAAGCCGGCCTGGTCACACCCGCGACGCTGCTGAACGACCAGACGAGTGACATCGGCGGTCACTCGTTCAGCGATTGGGACGGCAAGCATGAGGGTTACATCCCGTTGCGCACGGCTCTGGCGCAGTCGCGCAACCTGCCCGCGCTGTGGACCTACTCTCGCGAGGGCGGCGCTCGCGTGGTGTCGTTTCTACGCAACCTCGGCGTGACGGCGCCGATCCAGACCCCCGGCGGCGTGGCCACGACGCTGGGACCGGACGCGATGTCGATGGCCGAGCACCTGGCCGCCTACTCGGCCTTCGACAACGGTGGCTACCGGATCGCGCCGCATTCGGTGCTGCGCGTCACCGATGCTTCGGGCCAGGTGCTCGAGTCGTTCGATCCTTCGGCGGGGCGCGTGCAGGTGATCACGCCCGACCTGGCTTACGTGATGACGGACCTGCTGCGGGGCCCGGTGAAGCTCTACCTGGGCGATCTCGGTTCTCGACCCGTAGCCGGAAAGTCGGGCACGACCGAGGCGTACACGGGGTCGATCTTCATCGGCTATACGCCATCGCTTGCGGTCGCCGCATCGTTGATGCACATTGACGCAGGGCCGTCGTGCGACTCGGGTTACGCGTACCTGGCGACGAACTTTCCCGCCTCCGGGTGGCTGTGCCCGACCTCAGTTCTGTTCGGCGAGAACGTCGGCGTGTCGGTGTGGAAGCCGTTCCTCCAGGAGTACTACACGACGCATCCGTGGCCTGCGATGTGGACGCAGCCGGCGGGCGTGGTGACGCGGCAGGTGTGCCCTTACGACGGCGGATACGTTACTTCGGGCGGATACAACGAGATCTTTCTGAAGGGCGTCGGCGAGCCACCGTACCCATGTGGGGCGAACCCGTATCCGGGGGAGAAGCCCTACGCGCCACCAACGCCGTCGCCGACGCCGAGCCCTTCGCCCCCGCCACACTAGTTCCCGGTGCGTCTGTCCCGCGGCGGCGTCGTCGCCAGCCTTGTGTATCTGGTGCTGGGCGCCGCGTGGGCTGCGCTCAGCGGCGACCTGCTCTTCGCCGCGTGGTTTGTGGCGGTCGCCGCGGCCGGCGCGTTCATACCCGGCGAGGCGAACCAGGTGACGCTGGCCCGCGCCTACCTCGCGGCGCCCGCGCTGGCTTACGCAACGCAGCAGCAATTTGGAGGGTTGGCGGTGACGATCGCGGTGGCCAGCGTCACGGACCTGCTCGACGGCACCGTGGCGCGGCGTTTTGCCGCACCGTCACAGTTCGGTGGCGGCCTCGATCCGGTGGTGGACGGTCTCTTCACAGGCGCGCTTGTGCTCGGGCTGGCGTTCGGTGGAACTCTCCCGCTGTGGCTGGCCGCGGTCATCATCGCGCGGTATCTGCTCCCTGCTCTCGCGGGCGGACTCCTGCTTGCCGTAGGCCGCCGGCCCGAGCTGCGCCACACGCTGATGGGTCAGGTGTCGACGGTGTTGATCCTGGTGCTCGTCGGCGGGGTGTGCCTCTTCAAAGCCTTGAACCAGGACGCCAATGGGCTTCTTCAGGCGGCGGAGGTGGTGATTCCGCTCGCGACGGTGGCCACGTATGTGAACCTCGGGTGGGCTCTACGACGCCCGGTCAGGGTGCCCGAGGCTGGGTAGACTTGTGAGCGGTCGCGCTAAGTGGGGTGCTGGCGGTACCCTGCACCGGCAATCCGCCTTAGCCGGACCGAATTCCGTCGCTGAGGTCTGGGTTCTCAGAACTGGCCGCGGCAAACGGCGTTGAAGGTTGGGACCTGCGCAGCTCGGGTCTCCGAACCCCGTCAGGTCCGGAAGGAAGCAGCGGTAAGGAGAGCACCCGGGGGTGCCGCAGCCATCCTGGCCCGAGCCGCGAACCGAGG
>DATKFA010000197.1:0-28687 GCA_035511715.1 Candidatus Acidiferrum sp.
CTCGAGTGGCGGGTCGAGCGAGGCGATCCTCGAGTACCTGCACGCGGCGGTGCAGACACGCCTGAACATCATCGTGTCGGGCGGCACAGGCTCGGGCAAGACGACACTGCTCAACGTGCTCTCGGGGTTCATCCCGCCGAATGAACGGATCGTGACGTGCGAGGACGCGGCCGAGCTCCGCCTGCGCCAGGTCCACGTGATCAGCCTTGAATCCAAACCCGCCAACGTCGAGGGCCGCGGGCAGATCACCATCCGCGACCTCGTACGCAACGCGCTGCGAATGCGGCCCGACCGGATCATCGTGGGCGAGGTGCGCGGCGGCGAAGCGCTGGACATGCTGCAGGCCATGAACACCGGTCACGACGGATCGATGAGCACGGTCCACGCAAACAACGCTCGCGACGCGATCAGCCGCCTCGAGACGCTGGTGCTGCTCGCCGGGACGGAGCTTCCGTCGCGCGCGATTCGCGGTCAGATCGCGTCCGCCATCAACGTCGTCGTCCAGACCGAGAGGCTTCGCGGCGGCTCGCGCAAGATCGTGAGCATCGCAGAGGTTCAAGGCATTGCGGACGGTGAGATTGCGATGCAGGAGGTTTTCACGTTTCGTCAGGTTGCGGTCACTCCGGACGGCCGCGCGGTCGGCTATCACACCGCGACGGGCGTGCATTCCACCTTCCAGGCGCACTTCCAAAGCGACGGCGTCGAGCTGCCTGAGGAGATGTTCAATCCGCTGACCCAACCCGCCATGGAGAACCTGTACTGATGGACGACCTGACCAAGCTCGGCGCGAATCAGCCCGCGGAGCAGAAAGACGGGCATAGCCGCCTGATCGAGGTCGACGCGGCGCTGCTCGCGGACGTCGGACACCAGCTGCGTAATCAGCTCAACGCGGTGGTCGGCGCGGCGGGGCTGCTGTCGACGGGCGCGGAGACCAGCGACGAGCGCGAGCTCGCTGCGATCGTCGAGACCGGCGCCGAACAGGTCTCCCGGATCCTTGACGAGTTCCTCGACTTTGCGACTCTAGAGGGAGGCGACTTCGAGCTGGCGCTGCATCCGTTCGATGTACGTGGCGCAGTCGAGAGCTGTCTCGCGCTCGTCTCCGAGTCGGCGGGATCGAAGGGTCTCGACGTCTCCTTCAACGCGATGCCGGACGTGCCCAACGTCGTCATCGGCGACTCGCGTCGCCTGGAGCAGGTCCTGGTGACGCTGCTGCACGGCGCGGTGGATCGCACCTACCGGGGCGGAGTCGGCGTCGAGCTTGCATCCGACGATCGAGGTGGACTCGTGGCGCTGCATTTCAAGATCCGCGACACGGGCCGCGGCGTCCCGGCGCGAATCCTTCGCGGAGGGCTCGATGACGTCACCGGCCCCTACGACAAGCTGGAACCCGGCGACCGCCTCGCGGTCCTGAGCCTGCATACGACGAAGCACCTCGTCGAGCTGATGGACGGCGACCTGAGGGTCGAGCAGGGTGGGGTCGAGGCGGGGCCTGACGCAGGCACGACGTTCGAGTTCTCGGTCCTCGCCGAAGCACTGCCCGGCGGGGTGGCCACCACTCAGCTCACGCTCGAGTCGATGCGCGTCCTCGTGGTCGCGATGGATCCGACGGAGAAGAGATTGCTCATGCTGCAAGTTGAGCAATGGGGAGCGACCGCGACACAGGTCCTTCCCGAGGAAGCGCTGGCCGCGCTCCAGGTCGGCCGCCCATTCGACATCGCGCTGGTCGAGCACAGGCCGCCCGAGATAGACGGCCTTGACATCTCGCAGTCGCTGCGCGCGATGCGGCGGGCCGACCAGATGCCGATCGTGCTCATCTCCTCATTTCCGCCCGGCCCGTCCGAGACCGAGGCCGCGGACAGCGGCGTGATCCAGGCCACCCTGACCAAGCCGGTGCCCGCGCGCACCCTGCACGACGTCATGATCCAGGTCGGTGGCCGCGGCGCCCAGCCGCCGGAGGCGAAGGCGGTCGAGCCGGGGGCGCTGCGGGTGCTGATCGCCGACGACAACGCCCTGAATCAGAACCTGTTGAAGAGACTGGTCGGAAAGCTCGGGCACTCGGTCGACGTCGTGTCGACGGGGCGCGAGGCTGTCGCGGCGGTCGCGCAGGAGCCGTACGACGCGGTGCTGATGGATGTGCTGATGCCGGAGATGGATGGGCTTGCAGCCGCTGAGGCGATCTGCCGGCGCTGGCCAAGGGGCAATCGACCGCGCCTGATCGCGCTCACAGCCATGGCCGGACCGGGCGACCAGGAGCGCTGTCTGCGGGCGGGCTTCGACGACTACATGAGCAAGCCGGTGCGGTTGGAGAATCTGAGCGAGGCGCTCAAGGCAGCCGAGGGCTACCGGACGAACCGGGAAAGGAACGGGCTCTAGAGGAGGCCCGTCCGAAAGCCCCTCGACGGATCTTCGGCGCCCATGCGGCCCATCTCCGGGTTCAGCTCCTGCGCTGCTCGCTCACGCATCAACGGATGCGCTCGCTCCGCTGCTCGTCGCTTCACCCGGATCTGGACCACCTGGATCGCCGAATCTCTCGCCGAGGGTTTTCGGCCGGGTCTCTAGCTCCGGAGCCGGTTGTCCAGCCGGTCTTCGTGCGACGCGCGGCGGCCGGCGCGAGCCTCGAGGTAGACGACGATGATGACGATCACGCCGCCGAGCACCATGAACCCGCCGAGCGCCTCAGCCTCGACGCCGGCGGGCTGCGCGATGATCTGGATCATCGCCGCGCCAAAGACGAGGATGTAGCTGAGACCGAGCAGCCGTACGCGCGGAGCCACCGATGCGGTGTCCCCTCCTCGCCAGGGTCGCTTGCCGATGATGAGGAGGTACGCGCCCATGAGGAGAGCGAGCCCGGCAAGAACGAGGGAGATCACCTGGACGTAAGCCGTGGCCACCGGCGCGAGAGTTTAACGGCGGAACGAGCGATTCTTACAATCGGAGCCTCAATGCCCCGCCCCGAGCCGATCAAAGCAGTCCGCGGAGTCCGAGACCTGCTCCCGTCAGAACTGCCCGTGTGGCGGGCCACCGAGCAAGCCGCGCGCGACGTCGCCCACCGCTTTGGTTACGAGGAGATCGTGACCCCAGTGCTCGAGCATGCGGAGCTGATCGAGCGCGTCGGCGAGGACACCGACGCTGTGGCCAAAGAGCTCTATCGCTTTGACGATCGGGGGGGCCGAAACCTGGCGTTGCGTCCAGAAGCGACCGCCGGCGTGGTCCGGGCCTACTTCGAAGGCGGCCTCAACCAGGGACCGCAGCCCGCGCGTCTTTATTTGATCGGGCCGATGTTCCGTTACGACCGGCCGCAGAAGGGACGCTATCGCCAGTTCTATCAGTTCAACGTCGAGGCGATCGGCGGTGCGGCGCCGGGTCTTGACGCGGAGGTGATCGAAGTGGCCGCGAGCTGGCTCGGCGAGGTCGGCATCACCGACCTGCGGCTCGAGGTCAACACCATCGGCGATGGCACGTGCCGCCCCGCGTATCTCGAGCGACTGAGGGAGTACTACCGGCCGCTGAAGTCTCAGCTCGGCGGCGACTCGCAGCTGCGCCTCGAGCGCAACACCCTCCGCCTCCTCGACTCCAAGGTGCCGCAGGAGCAGGCGCTGAAGGAAGGTGCACCGAAGATCACCGACCACCTTTGCGCCGATTGCGCCGCTCACTGGTCGGCGGTGCTTCGCTTGCTCGACGCGGCGGCCGTCGATTACCAACTGAACCCGTACCTGGTCCGCGGCCTCGATTACTACACGCGCACGGTCTTCGAGTTCTATCCCCTGGGCGCGACCGGTCAACAGGACGCCCTCGGCGGAGGCGGACGTTATGACGGGCTGGCCGAGGTTGAGGGCTGGCCCGCCACCCCTGCGGTCGGTTTCGCGAGCGGCCTCGACCGCGTCACCGAGCTGGTAGACCGGGGCTCGGTGCCGCTCCGACCGGCCGCCGATGTCGTGGTGCTTGCCGACGGCGACCTCCAGCTCGAGGCCGCCGAGGTGGGGCGCATCTGCCGCGCTGTCCGATCCGTCTCGGTCGACTACGAACCGAAGAGCCTGCGCGCCAAGATGCGCTCGGCGAACAAGTTGGGTGCGCGTTGGGTCGTGCTCTTCGACGCTGACCAGGCGCGACGCCGCGTCGCGAACCTGCGCGAAATGTCGAGCGGGACGCAGGAGGAGCTCGAGTGGGTCGAGCTCCCGACCCGGCTCGCATGAGCGGTTTCAACGCGCCCCACTGCGGATCGCTGCGCGCGGCCGATGTCGGCAAAGACGTCGAGCTCTACGGCTGGGTCGCGCGCCGGCGCGACCACGGCGGTGTGACATTCGTCGACCTCCGCGATCGATGGGGGACGGTGCAGGTCGTCATCAGATCGGCCGCGCCTCCGCTGCGAAACGAGTATGTGGTCAGGGTCAGCGGCAAAGTAGCGAGCCGGCCGCCAGGATCCGAGAACCCCAAGATGGCTACCGGCGAGGTCGAAGTCGTTGCGAGCGACGTTGAGATCATCTCCGAGGCGAAGACGCCGCCGTTCGAGATCGAGGACGAGATCACGGCGGATGAAGCTCTTCGCCTGAGATATCGGTACCTCGACATCCGCCGGCCACGATTGACAAAGACGCTCGAGCTTCGGCATCGGGTCGTCCAGGCGATCCATCGCTACATGGACGGCCACGAATTCATCGAGGTCGAGACGCCGATGCTGCTCAAGGGAACACCTGAAGGGTCGCGTGACTTTATCGTGCCTTCCCGGCTTCACCCCGGCGACTTCTTCGCCCTTCCGCAGTCGCCGCAGCAGCTGAAGCAGCTGCTGATGGTCGCCGGGATCGGGCGCTATTACCAGATAGCGCGCTGCCTTCGGGACGAGGACCTGCGCGCCGACCGCGTCGTGGAGATCACGCAGCTCGACGTGGAGATGTCGTTCTGCACCGAGGAAGACGTGTTCACGCTGATCGAGGGTCTGTGGGCGAGGGTCTGGAAGGATGTGCTCGAGATCGAGATCCCGACTCCGTTCCCACGCATCGACATGCAGGAATCGCTTCTCAAGTACGGGACGGACAAACCGGACCTGCGCTACGACCTGGTCATCGCCGACGTCAGCGATGCGCTGCGGGAGTCGAGCTCAACGGTGCTGCGCTCCGCGCTTGACGCGGGCGGGGTGGTGCGCTGCTTCGCGGTGCCCGGTGGTAAGGACCTGAGCCGGCGCGAGCTGGACGAGCTCGCGCAGATCGCACGAGGAGCGGGCGCCAAGGGTCTTGCGTGGATTCCGGGGCCGCTCGACCGGCACCTGAGCGAAGGCGAGATGACCGCGATCAAGTCCGCGGCCGGCTCGGGCGCGGACGACCTGGTGCTGGTCGTCGCCGACAGGCGGCGAAAGGCGGAGACGGTGATGGGACTGCTGCGTCGAGAGATCGCACGCCGCCGCAACCTGATCCGTCGCGGAGAGTGGAAGTTCACGTGGATCTATCCGATGTACCTCTTCGAAGAGGACGACCAGGGCAACCTCACGTACGGCCACCATCCCTTCACATCACCTTGGCCTGAGGACCTGCCTTTGCTTACTGAGCGTCCTTACGACGTTCGGGCGCGCGCCTACGACTGCGTGCTCAATGGATTTGAAATCTCCGGCGGCAGCGTCCGCATCCACGAGCGCCATCTGCAGGAGCGTGTCTTCGAGATCCTGGGCATGGATCGCGAGAGGATCCTCGCCCAGTTCGGTCATCTGCTCGACGCGTTCGAGTACGGCGTGCCACCGCATGGAGGCATCGCCGCAGGAATCGACCGGTTGATGATGGCGATCACCGATACCGACAACATCCGCGATGTGGTCGCGTTTCCGAAGACGCAGAGCCACCAGGACCTCATGCTCGGCGCGCCGAGCCCGGTCGACCAGAGGCAGCTCGAAGAGCTGCACATCCGCGTCGTCCTACCGGAAAAGCCGTCGTAGCATTGACCCCGCTCCCGAAGAGTGGCGCGCAAGTGCGGCTTGCCCAACACTCGAACAAAGGGACCCCGGAGTCCGCAAGGCCGACCAAAAGCCTGCTTGGACAGGACTTGGAGAGCCGAGGCAGGGGACCCACCTGAGCATGCTCAGGACAACCCACGAGCGTCACTCGGAGGGAGCGTTTTCTCGCGTTAGTCGCGACCATCCCGGCTTCTCGAGCGCCAGAACCGGCGTTGGTCGCGACTATCGCGCGTTGGGCACCCGGTGAAGCTCATCCCTCCCGGCCTGATCGTCGCCGCCTTGCTTGTCCTGATCGTGTCCCAGCTCTGCTACGCCTTCCTGCCCTATCGCCGCCGGGCCTACATCCCCATCCTGCTCATAACCGCCGTCGGTTTCGGCCTCGGCCAGCTCTGGGACTTCCTCGGACTGCCTTCCTGGCGCCTCGGCGAGGCTAACTTCATGCCGGCGCTGGTCTTCGCCCTCCTACTCCAGCCCCTGGCCCGTTTCGTTCCCCGAGCCCGCCAGCAAGCGGGAGAAGCCGAACCCGGCAACCCCAACCCACGCACTTAAGATTGCTGCTGTGTTTGCCCGCCCGGGCCTGGGGGTATTCAGTCGGTGAACAGCCAGAGCTTCATGTGGATCGCGTTCGGGGTGGCTGCGCTCATCGTGGCGCTTGCCCTGGCCGGGGTCTTGATCCGGTTGCGCGGGACCCTTGGAGCGGTAAACGAGCTGCTCGACACGGCCAATGAAGAGATGAAAGAGACATTGCCAGAGGTGCGACAGACGATCGAGAACGTCAACGACATCACGTCGGGGGTGAACGTCGGGCTGCGTACAGGGGGTCGAGGGCTGGCGGCGTTCGGGCGGGGAATCAACTCCGCCGTGCATGGCGTGAGGGTGGCGGGACAGAGCCTTGTTCGCTCGGTTAAAGGAGGTTAGCGGTGGCTGATGAAAACGGTGGCGGCGGTTTTGGCTGGTTCATCATCGGCGGGCTCGTCGGCCTGGCGGTCGGTGCCTACATCGCCTCGGGTCCCGGCCGCGAGCAGATCGACAGCCTGCGCAGCAAGACGATCGAGCTGAGCGGCAGCGAGCCGGTGCAGCGGGCGCGCCAGGCGGCCCAGCGCGCGCGTGACATGGCGAGCGACCCCAACCACCCGGTTGGCAAGGCGATCCAGGACGGAGTCGCGGCTGCCAAGCGAAAGCGCGAAGAGCTGGAGGCAGCGGCCTCGCGCCGCATGCCCTCGGCCACGACGAGCCTGGAGGAGTAGGCGCACAACCGATGGCCAAGCGCAACCTCGCTGAGCTGACGATCCCCGCGACATCGGGTTTCATCCCGGTGGCCAAGCGAGTCGCGACGACGCTGGGCGGTCAGCTCGGGCTGAGCCTCATGGACCTCGACGAGCTTGCGATCGCGCTGACGCAGGCCTGCGACAGCGCGATCGCGGCAGCCGACGACCTCGGCACGCCCGCCGACCTGAAGCTCACGTACTTCGCGACGGCCCGGGCGTTGGTGGTCGACGTCGACCTGATGCCGACGGCCGGGGCGCTGCCTCTGCACGCGCCGAAGCACGACACGACAGTCGACCCGGAGCTGCAGCGTCTCGCCTACGAGATGATCCGCTGTTTCGTCGATGACTTCCGACCGGTCATCGAGCCGCGCACCGGCCATGTGCGGTTCCGGATGGTCAAGCACCTGGCCGGCTGATCCGTCCGCCGCTGCGCAATCAGTATTAGGTAGTGGCCAGTTCCGCGCGGCTTTCGCGAGAAGAGTTGCGGGCGCTGCATCGCCGGTACAAGGAAACGACCGACCCCGCGGAGCGCGACCGCATCCGGGCTCGGCTCGTCGACAACTACCACGACTTCGTGTACTTCCTCGCGCGCAAGTTCGCCAATCGCGGTGAGCCGCTCGAAGACATCGCGCAGGTGGGTTACCTGGGCCTGATCAAAGCGATCGAACGCTTCGACCCGGACCTCGGGTACGAGTTCACGACCTTCGCGACGCTGACTGTCGCCGGGGAGATCAAGCGCTACTTCCGCGACAAAGGCACCGCGATTCGCTTTCCCCGCCGCCTGCAGGAGCTTCATCAATCTGTGCTTCGCGTCAACGAGCAGATGAAGAACGAGCTCGGCCGCGAGCCGAGCGTGACCGAGCTGGCCGAACGGCTGGGCGTCACCCCGGACGACGTGACGGAGGCGATGGAGATGGGCCCGGCCGTCGTACCTGTGTCCCTCGATCAGCCGGTCGGGAGCGGCGATGGGCAGGAGAGCCGCTCCGTCGCAGAGCAGATCGGCGGTGCAGATCCGGAGCTGGATCGAGTCGAGATGCGCGACGTGCTCGAGCGCGCGATGGAGCACCTGACGCCGCGCGAGCGCGCGATCATGGCCATGCGCTTCTACGAGCAGATGTCGCAATCAGAGATCGCCAAGCGCCTCGGCATCAGCCAGATGCACGTCTCCCGCTTGCAGCGCGCAGCGCTGGAGCAGCTGCGTAAGTACGTGCCGCAGGAGACCGCGGGCTGATGCGCTGGCTCCAACCCGCGACCGCCGGCACTCGCGGCATTGGAACCGCACCCAAACCCGCGAGCGCCGGCACTCGCGGGAATTTCGATATGGCCCGTTAACGATGCCGCTCCTGGAGGAGGAGGCTCCGCGTGACCCGTATGAGCTGTTCACCAGGTGGTTTCGCGAAGCCCAGGAGGCGGGCGCTGTCCAGCCCGACGCGATGACGCTCGCGACCGCAGGCGAGGATGGCGTGTCCGCCCGCATGGTCCTGTTCAAGGGACTGCACAACGGGACGTTCCTCTTCTACACCAACTACGACAGCCGGAAGGGACGAGACATCGGGCATGACCGCCGCGTCGCGCTGGTCTTCTACTGGCCGCTCACGCGTCACCAGGTGCGCGTCTATGGAATCGCGCACAAGGTTTCCCGCGAGGCGTCGATGGGTTACTTCCAGACGCGGCCGCGGGGCGCGCAGCTTTCCGCGTTGGCGTCGCCGCAGAGTCGGGTCGTGCGCTCGCGGGACGTGCTCGAGAAGAAGGTGCTCGAGCTCGCGGCTGCCCATCCCGACCAGGTCCCGCTGCCGCGCTCCTGGGGTGGTTATTCGGTCAAACCACGGTGGATCGAGTTCTGGGAAAACCGCGACGACCGCCTCCACGACCGCCTGCGCTACGTCGCCAGGGAACGGAGCGGTTGGCGGATCGAAAGGCTCGCCCCTTAAACTCGACTGACCCCGTGACCGGGAACGAGATCCGCCGGCGCTTTCTAGAGCATTTCGAGAGACGGGAGCATCTGGTCCTGCCCAGCGCACCGCTTGTGCCGCACGGCGACCCGAGCACGCTCTTCATCTCCGCCGGGATGCAGCCGCTCCAGCCCTACTACCTGGGCTTGAGCCAACCGCCCGCGCCCCGGCTCGCCAGCGCGCAGAAGTGCCTGCGCACGGGCGACATCGAGGAGGTGGGGAAGACCGATCGCCACAACACCTTCTTCGAGATGCTCGGCAATTTCACCCCGACCGGCGACTACTTCAAGGAAACGGCGATACCGCTGGCGTGGCAGCTCGTGACGGACGGTTTCGGGATGCCGGTCGACCGGCTCCGTGTGACTGTGCATCCGTCCGACGACCAGGCGTTCGAGATCTGGACAACAAAGACGGCGATCCCCGCCGAGCACGTGACTCGTCTTGGCGACAACTGGTGGGGACTCGGTCGCGGGCCTTGCGGGCCTGACTCGGAGATCTGGTGGGACAAAGGACGCGATGCCGGATGCGGTCAGCCCGACTGCTACCCCGACCACTGCGCGCGATTCACCGAGTTCTGGAACCTGGTTTTCCCACAGTACGACCAGCGCTCAGACCTCACGGGTCCGCCCTCCACTGCGGAATCGATACAGCGCGGAATTGCGGACGGAGCGCTCATACCTCTCGCGAAGCCCGCGATCGACACCGGTATGGGCCTGGAGCGCATCAGCTTCATCCTGCAGGGCAAGGACAACGTCTTCGAGTCCGACGTTCTGTCGCCGCTCGTCGACTTTGTGCGCGAGCACAGTAGAAAACCAACGACGCTCTCCGAACGCATCGTGGCGGACCACGTCCGGGCCATCACGTTTTGCATCTCCGACGGAGTCGTGCCATCGAACGAGGGCCGGGGTTACGTGCTCCGCCGGCTGATCCGACGCGCAGCTCTGCACGGAAGGAACATCGGCCTCACCGCCAAGCTCTCCGATGGGGCGAAGCGGACGGTCGCGATGTTTGGGGACCACTACCTCGAGCTGCGGGACCGGGAAGGCTTCATCACAAGCACCATCGACGCCGAGGCCGAACGATTCGCGCGGACGCTCGAAGAAGGCATGCAGCAGTTCGAGAAGGTCGCATCGCGCGACGCCACGACCGTCTCGGGCGCGGATGCATTTCGTCTGCACGACACGTTCGGCTTTCCGCTGGAGCTCACTCGCGAGCTTGCGTCGGAGCGCGGCATCCAGGTCGACGAAGACGGCTTCGCGGCCGAGATGGCGCTGCAGCGCCAGCGCTCACGCCGCACCGTGGCGCCGACGCTGGCGGCGCTGAAGGACGTACCGAAATCAAAGTTCACCGGGTATCACGAATTGACGACCAGCACGGTGATTGCGGGGATTCGTCGTGAAGGGTCAGCGGTTGACAGCGCAAAGGAAGGCGACCAGATCGATTTGTTTCTCGACCAGACGCCCTTCTATGCCGAGTCAGGTGGGCAAATTGGGGACACCGGCGTCATCACCACGCCAAGCGGGCGCGTGCGAGTCGAGGACACGCAAAAACCGGTCGAAGGCGCAATCGCGCACCTCGGAACGGTCGTCACCGGAGAAATCGTGCTCGGGGAGAAGGCGACCGCGGAGGTCGATGCGAAGCGACGGCATCAGATCATGCGTCACCATTCGGCGACGCACCTGCTCCACAAGGCACTTCGCGAGACGCTCGGCGAGCAGGTCGTGCAGAAGGGCTCATGGGTTGGGCCAGACCACACGACCTTCGACATCCCCCTCGACCGCGCAATGACCAGGGAAGAGCTTGCGCGGATCAATGGGCGGATCAGCGACAAGGTGCGAGAGGGCCTTCCGTTCCACGAAAGCCAGAAGGCGTACAAGGAGGCGGTGGCGGAGGGCGCCATGCACCTGTTCGACGAGAAGTACGGCGACGTGGTGCGTGTCGTGTGCTTCGGCGATTGGACGTGCGAGCTGTGCGGCGGCACCCATGTCACGAACACCGCGGACGTCGGGACGGCGATCATCGTTTCGGAAGCCAGCATCGGATCCGGATTGCGGCGAATCGACATGGTCGTGGGCGAAGCCGCGGACGAGCTGGTGCGCAAAGACCTCGAGCTCCTCACCCAGCTGGCTCGCTCCTTCAACACGAGCCCGGAGCACGTTCCGGGGCGGGTCCAGGCGCTGCGCGCCCAGGTCAAGGACCTCGAACGTGAGCGCGACCGCCTGCGCCAGGAGCGGATCGGCCGCGACGGAATCGAGGTCAGGCACGGCCGCATCGACTACGTCGCGGAAACGGTGGACGCCTCGAACATCGACGAATTGAAGTCGTACGCCGACCGCTACCTGGAGAAGCTCCGGTCTGGGATCGTAACCGTCGTCGCCAAGGACAAGTTTGTCATCAAGGTGTCCAAGGACCTGACCAACCAGTACGATGCCAACCGCCTCAAAGAGCTCTTCGGCAAGGGAGGCGGCCCCGCCCACCTCGTCACCGGCACCCTGACCGTACCCGCGGACGAAGCTTTCCAACGTCTTGCACACGCCCTGAAATGACGAAATTCAAATTCCTCCGCAAACGCAGCGACTACTACAGGCACTTCACCGTGCTCGACATCGGCACCGACCTGATCAAGGTGCTCGTCGTCAGGCGCGAAGGGCCCGACGGCGAGGTGCTCGGGGTGGGGAGGGAGCCGCAGGCGCCGGCCGCGATGTCCGGAGGCGCGATCGCGGACCTCGAGTCGGTCATCAACTCATGCAACCGCGCTCTCGAGGCGGCGGAGGACATGGCCAAAACCGTGCCCGGCCAGGTCATCGTGGGCATCGCCGGCGAATTGATAAAAGGCTTCTCGTCGACGATCGCGTATCCGCGCGAAAACTCGAAGTCGCGCGTCAGAGGCAGCGAGATGTCGACCATGCTCCAGATGGTCCAGCGCCGGGCGCTGCGCGAGGCGCAGCACCTGCTGGAGATGGAGCGCAGCTACGGCCAGCTCGAGGCGCGTCTCGTCCACTCCGCGATCACGAACGTCCGCGTCGACGGCTACCCAGTCACGAACCCCGTTGGTTTCACCGGCAAGAACCTGGAGGTGACCGTCTTCAACACGTTCGCGCCGATGACTCATATCGACGCGGTGGAGACCGTTGTCCGCGAGCTCGACCTGGAGCTTGCCGCCGCCGTTGCACAGCCCTACGCGCTGGCGCGCGCGTGCGCCAACGAGGAGATCTGGGCCGAGGGTGGAATCTTCGTCGACGTCGGCGGGGGCACGACTGACGTCGCCTTGATCCGCGATGGCGGGGTGGAGGGAACCCGCATGTTCAACCTCGGCGGTCGCGCCTTCACGCGCCGCCTCGCGTTGGCGTTCGGCTTGAGCTACGAGGAGGCGGAGGCGCGCAAGCTCCGCCACTCGGAGGGATTGCT
This sequence comes from Candidatus Acidiferrum sp., assembly GCA_035511715.1. GTDB lineage: Bacteria > Chloroflexota > Dormibacteria > Dormibacterales > Dormibacteraceae > 40CM-4-65-16. The sequence continues at coordinate 12,567 of DATKFA010000197.1, forward strand.
CTCACCAGACCAGCAGCGCCAGGTCTCGGAGCTTCTCGGCGCGGACGCCGAGGTGTTGCTGCAGGGACTCGCGCTGAGCATCAAGGAGCTCTCGCGAGGTGAGCGCCTGCCCACCAGCATCTACCTCTGCGGTGGCGGAAGCCTGCTCCCCGAGCTGACCACCGAGCTGGTCAGGAACAACTGGGCCGCCGGTCTGCCTTTCCCGCGCGAGCCTCGCGTCCGCCACCTCGTGCCGGCCGACGTTCGCAACCTGACTGACTCGACGGGCCAGCTGTCGAGCCCCCAGGACATCGCCCCCATGGGCCTCGCCAACCACGCGCTCCGAACTGAAGCGGAGGAGCGGGACACGGTGAACACCGTCATGAGACGGGTCCTGTCCGCTATAAAAGTCTGACCAGGCCGCCAGGAGACTGATAAACGACATGGCAACGAACCCCATTTACGTCGAGACGGAAGAGGAGATCCCAGAGCTCGTGGACCGCCTTCGCCGCTACCACGGCGACGACACGATGCTGGTTCTGCCGATGCGCTCGCGCATCGGACAGAGCCGCTTCAACTTCCAGCTGCTGCGCAATTACTCCGCGCGGCTCGGCAAGCGGGTCACGGTGGTCTGCGACGACCCCGCGGTGCAGAAGATGGCGTCCGAGACAGGCTTTCCGGTGTTCGGCGCGGTCAGTCCGGAGGGTTATGGGATTCCCTCCGAGGGCGAAGCTCCGCCGCCGGTTCGGAAGTGGTGGCAGCGACGGGAGCTGGCGCCGACGACGCATGTCGGCATAGCGACGCCGACCCGTCTGATCACCAAGACCGCGACCGAGGTCAAACCCGGCCGCTTCCTTCTTTATGTGACCGCGGTGACGTTGATCCTGGTCGGCATATTCGCGGCGGCCGTGTTCGTGCCGTCGGCCACGGTGACGCTGGTCGCACAGGCGCAGCCGTTCACGACCAAGGACGTCGAGATCCAGGCCCAGCCGGGCAAGCCGCCGATTCACGTCCGCGCCATGACGATCACCAACTCCAACTCGCAGGGCTTCAAGGTGACCGGCTCGATCAACGTCCCGCTCGCCCCCGCGACCGGCCAGGTCGTCTACTCCAACGCCATTTCGCCGCCGTGTCCGGGACCGGAATGCGGGTCTCCTGGCCTGATCGTTCCGTATGGCCAGCGATTGATGAACAGCAACGGCCTGGAGTTTGCACAGAGCTCGGGCAACGTGACCGTGCCGTGGGCGACTGGCGGTCAGCAGGGCACCGCCACGGCCAACGTGGTCGCGGTCGTCCCGGGCACGACAGGCAACGTCGGCGACCACACCATCAATCAGATCGAGAACAACCGCTACCCCAGGCTTACCGTCACCAACCCGCAGGCCACCGGCAGCGGAACGGATCCCTCGACAACCCCGCAGATGACCGAGGCCGACTTCGACGCGGGTCGCGCCCAGCTCGAGCAGGAGATCCATCAGACGATCGCGCAGCAGATCCAGGGAGCGGGCCAGTCCGGCGAGAAGCTCAGCGACACGCTGATCTTCGGGGCGCCCCAGTACACGACCGACCACCAGCCGGGTGACAAGGTTCCCAGCTTCAGCGGCACCATGACGATCACCGGCGAAGGCGACTTCTACAGCGACGCCGACGTGACCTCGGCGTACAAGACCTACCTCACGCAGCACGTGCCGAACAACCTGCAGCTGCTCACATCCAGCCCGACCCAGGTGCAGTACCGACTCCTGAGCTCGGCGAAGGGTGGATTCCTCGTGTTCGTCGGAACCGCCTCGGCGTACGTCGCCCCCACGCTCGACGAGCATCAGATCCGCGCCGCCATCGTCGGCAAGCCGACCGCGCAGGCTCGCTTCTACCTCGAGAAGCTGCCCATCCGTTCAGTGGCGATCAAAGAGGAGCCGCTCGCGCTGCCGCTGATGCCGCTTCTCGACAGGCGCATCACGCTTTCGTACGTGGTCCAGTCGAACGCACCGGGGGCGTCCGCAGCCTCCCAGGGATCGGCCGCGCCGTCGCCATCGCCGTCGCACGGCCCATAGGCCGCGTGCTGGCGGTGGATCCGGGGTCCAGGCGCGTTGGCCTGGCTGTGAGCGATCCGACCGGTACCATCGCCCAGCCGCTGCCGACTGTCGACGCAGAGCCGCAGGACAACCTCCCTGAGCGTCTGGCCGGCGTCGCCAGAGACCGCGGGGCGATCCGCATCATCGTCGGCCTACCCAGGCGACTGGACGGGTCGTTCGGTCCGGAAGCCAAGGCCGCCCGCGCCCTTGCCGATGCCGTACGCAAGGCGTCCCGGTTGCCGGTCGAGCTCGTCGATGAGCGCCTGACCACGGCCCAGGCCGAGCGCGCGATGATCTCGGGCGGCGTGCGTCGAGCCAGACGGCGGGCAACCATCGATGGCATCGCGGCCACCCTCCTGCTCCAGTCGCACCTCGACGCGCGGCATGACTGACGAGGTCACCTTGATCGACGAGACCGGCGCCGAGCGCCGGTTCAAGATCCATGACGCGTTTGACCTGGAGGGAGTGGCTTACTACCTCGTCGAAGACTCGAGCGACCCCGAAGCCGTCTTGCTCTTGCGCGAGTCCGCTTCAGGTCTGGAAACAGTGGATGGGGACGATTTCAAGCGCGTCATGGCCGCCCTCGAAAGGGATGACGTCGAGTGAGACGCATCATCACCGTCGTGGTCATCCTCGCCCTGCTCGGCTTCGGCACAGCCCGCGGTCTTGACTGGTGGAACTACAACGTAAACACGCCGGTCTCGACGGCGAGCAAGACGGTCCCATTCCACATCGACCCGGGTGAGACCCCGGCGCAGATTGGAACGGACCTGCACGACCTGGGCCTCATCCACAGCACCATCGCCTGGGACATTTACGAGCGCGTCACGGGTGCCGGTCCGAAATTTCAAGCCGGCGACTTCGTGCTCAACGCCACCATGCCGATGAGCCAGATCGTGGTCGAGCTCCAGCACGGGCATCCGAACCAGAAGCGCATCACCTTCAAGGAGGGGTTCCCGCTCCGTTACCAGGCGCAGGCCATCGACGACCTTCACCTGCCGGGGATCACGGGCAACGACTACCTTCTCGCCGCCAAGGACCCGACGCTGCCCGCCAGGTACAGCTTTTTGCCGCAGCAATCGCCTAACGCCGATTTCCCGTACGAGGGCTACCTCTACCCGGATACGTACCTGATCGATCCTTCGTCAGGTGCGAAAGGCGTCGTCGAGGCGCAGCTCCAGCAGTTCGGCCAGGTGTTCAACTCGGCGGCGCGGGCACAGATCGCTCAAGCGACTGCCGCGCGACCGGCGGAAGACGTCCGGACGATCGTGATACTCGCGTCGATGGTCGACCGCGAGGCCAACGACAAGTCGCCCTCCGACCGCGGCAACGTCTGCAGCGTGTACTACAACCGCCTCGCGATCAACATGCCGCTCGGCGTCGACGCCACGCTGCTGTACGGCCTGGGCCGCCTGTCGCCAGAGCCGACGGGCACCGAGCTGGGGCAGGACAACATCTGGAACACCCGCAAGCACGCAGGACTACCACCGAGCGCGATCAGCAACCCGGGCCAGTCGGCGATCGATGCATGCGTCAATCCTCCCAAGACGAGCTACCTCTTTTACTTCACCGACCGGCAGGGTACGACCCACTTCGAGACCAACCAGCAGCAGTTCGACAGCGACGTGGCGAAGTACGGCACGAGCGGAAGCTGAGAGTTTTCATACTCGGCCACGGGATCTCTTACTCGCGCAGTCCCGCCATGCAGAACGCAGCTTTCCAGGCGCTGGGGATGGACGACTGGTCGTACGAGCTCCTCGACGTCCCGCCGGAAAGCCTGAGGTCTGCGGTCGACGCTCTGCGCGCGCCTGACGTGGCCGGCGCCAACGTCACCATCCCGCACAAGCAGGCGGTGATGGACCAGCTCGACACCGTCTCGCCCGAGGCGCTGCGGGCTCGCGCCGTCAACACGATCGTCAACGATCGCGGACGCCTCGGCGGGTTCAACACCGACATCGCTGCGATCCGCGCGGCCGTGGACGAGGTCGGGGTCGAGCCCGAGGGCTCGAGCGCCGTGATCCTTGGCGCGGGCGGCGCGGCGCGCGCCAGCGCGGTGGCGCTCGAAGGCGCGCATCTCACCTTTGTCTGCCGTCGCCCCGACGAGACAGACCTTCCCGGGAGGGTCGTCGCCTGGACCGACCGTTCGGTGCCGGCGCTGACGCGTGGAGCCGACCTGCTCGTCAACGCCACTCCGCTCGGCCGCCACGAGGAGATGCCGCTGCGCCCCGCCGCGCTTCCGGAGTCCGGCGCGGTCGTCGACCTCGTCTACGTCACGGGTGGGACGCCGCTGGTGCGCAAGGCGCGGTCGCTTGGGCTGCGAGCCGTCGACGGCTGGGAGATCCTCCTGGCGCAGGGCGCGACCGCGTTCCTCATGTGGACCGGCCGCAGCGCGCCCATCGACGCGATGCGCGACACTCTGCAGCCGTGAATCAGTCCCTGATCGCGATCCTCTGGGCGGCCGTCGGTGCGGCCGGCGGGATCGGTGTCCGCTGGGGATCGGTCCGGCTGGCAATCCTGGAAGGCGACGACCTCGAACCGGGCCACAAGTGGTGGCAGGTCTTCGGGCCGCCGGTCCTGAGCGCTGTGGTGTTTGGAATCTACGGCTACGAGATCAGCTCGTTTGGAGTCCTGGTGGTGCGCAGCATCTTCGTGCTCGTTCTGGTGCAGGTGATCTTTTTCGATTTCGAGTACCACCTGATCCTGGACCGGGTGATCTTTCCTTCGATGGCGCTCGCGTTTGCTCTGTCGGTGCTGGGCAAACCGTGGTGGCCGGGCGGAACGTTCGTAACCGACGGAATAGTCCTGGGGCGGCCATTCGGCGACGCGCTCTTGATGGGCCTGGGCACGGGGTTGCTGTTTCTGCTCCTGGCGCTCCTCGGTGCGGCGATCTTCAAAGCCGAGGCGTTGGGTTTCGGCGACGTCAAGCTCGCTCTCTTCATGGGGCTGTTGCTCGGCTGGCCTTACACGCTGACTGCGCTCTTCTATGGAGTCGTGATTGCGGCGGTCGGAGCGATCGCGTTCATCGTCGTCCACCGCTCGCTGAAGGGCACGATCGCTTACGGGCCCTACCTCGCAGCGGGCGCGCTCCTGGTCCTCCTGCAGCTGCCCTAACAGTGGAGAATAGGCGGCCATGAGCAAGCTCCTCCCCGGCGAGAACCTCGTGCTGAAGGATCACCCGCACTGGATCACGGTGGCCGGCAGCGTGTTCCTACCCGCGGTGCTCGTCATCGCCGTGGCGATCCTCGACTTCACGCTCCTGAGCCCCAACATCCAGGCGGGCATCTACGTCCCGCATCTCCGAACGTTCCTGAGCCTTGGCGTCGCCGCCCTGGCGCTGCTCTGGCTCATCGTCGTCTGGATCAGCTGGCAGTCGATCGTTTACACGCTGACCGACCAGCGGATCATGATCGAGACCGGCGTCTTCAGCCGGCAGGAGAAGATCATTCCCATCGACCGCGTCCAGGACTGCACGACCAGGCAGACCCTGATCGGCCGGATCTTCGGCTATGGACGGATCGAGGTCGACGCCGCAGGAGCCCAGGGAGCGGAGGTCCTGCAGTACCTGCCGAAGCCAGGCGAGTTTCGCGACCAGGTCTTCGTGCTGTCGGAAAAGCGGCGCGGTGGTGGCACGCCGTCGGCACCCTCGACGGCCCCAATACCCGCCAACCCGAGCGGCGTTTAGATAGCCGAGCGCAAGCCGCTGGCGCTGCTCGGGTTCATGGGCGCAGGCAAGACGCTCGTGGGCGCCCTGGTCGCCGACCGCGCGCATGCCCAATTCTTCGACCTTGACACGATGGTCGAGGACAAGGCGGGGATGTCGATCGCGGAGATCTTCGCCACGCACAGCGAAGAGGCTTTCCGCGCCTTCGAGAAGACGACGCTCCCCACAGTGCTCAACCCGGGCGCGGTCGTGGCGCTGGGCGGGGGGGTGGTCATGGACGATGACAACTGGCGGCTGGTGGTGGAGCAGGCGACGAGCGTTTACCTCGATGTGCCGTTTGCCGTGATCTGGGAGCGCATCCGCCACTTCCACGGCCGGCCTCTGATCCTCAACCGCAGCGCAGAGGAGGTCGAAGCGTTGCTCGAGCAGAGGCGCCCGCGCTACGAGCAGGCGACCTATCGGGTCGACGGGACCAGGCCGGCGGGGGCGCTGGCTGACGAGGTGCTGCAGCTGTGGTCCGCCTGATCCTGGACTCCTCTTCCGGCGGGTACCCGGTCCTGATCGGCACCAACATGCAGCGCGAGCTGCGCGACGTGGTCACGCGCCTCGACCCGACCGGCGCCGCCATCATCACCGACACCAACGTCCGGCCCTACGCCAACAAGGTGGCCAAAGCGATCAAGAGAGCGGGGCTGAAGACGGCGATCCACTCGATCCCGGCCGGCGAGCGGTCGAAATCGATGACGCAGCTCGAGGGCGTGCTGGCCTTTCTCGAGCGCCAGCAGATCGACCGTGGCGGCTGCGTGATCGCGGTCGGAGGAGGCACCGTCGGCGACCTGGCCGGCTTCGCCGCGGCCGTCTGGCAGCGGGGCGTGCGCCTCGTGGCCGTACCCACCACGCTCCTCGCGATGGTCGACTCGAGCATCGGGGGCAAGACGGGCGTGAATGGGCGTCGCTCCAAGAACGCCGTCGGCGCTTTCTGGCAGCCGGCGGCGGTGGTCTCCGACCTCACGGCGCTCGAATCCCTGCCCGGGCCGAACTTCCGGGACGCGTTCGCCGAGGTCGTAAAGTACGCCGTCGCCATGGATCGTGGGCTGTTCGACCTGCTGCAGCGCAACACGCCTCGCCTGCTCGAGCAGGACCTGTCGATGGTCGAGCGAGTGGTCTTCCGCTGCGTCGCGGCGAAGGCGCTCGTCGTGGCCAAGGACGAGAGGGATCGCGGGCCGCGGGCCATCCTGAACTACGGCCACACGGCGGGTCATGCGCTCGAGGCCGCGACCGGCTTCCGAGTCACGCACGGCCGCGCCGTGGCGTTCGGGATGCGGGTGGCCGCCCGGATCGCGCTCTCCATGGAGCTCTGCAGCAAGCGGCTGGTCGAGTCACAGGACGCGCTGCTCGAGTCGTTCGGCCTCCCCGACAGGCCGCCTCACGCCGACCCCGACCGAGTGGTGCGGGCGATCACCCTCGACAAGAAGGCCCGCCGAGGCAAGGTCGCCTGGGTGATGCCCCGGCGCATCGGCCACGCGGAGATCGGCCACGCCGTGCCCGGGGCGCTCGTGCGCCGCGTCGTCACGAGGTCGCTGTCATGAAAAAGGTCGTGGTCGTCAACGGCCCGAACCTGGATCTGCTGGGCAAGCGGGAGCCGCACATTTACGGCACCCGCTCACTTGCCGACCTGAAAGGGGTGGTGGAGGCCAAGGCGAGGCAGCTCGGCCTGGAGGTCAGCTTCTTTCAAAGCAACAGCGAGGGGGCCATCATCGACTTTCTCCACAAGGAGGCGCCGGGCTCCGTCGGCATCCTCATCAACCCAGCGGCGCTAAGCCATTACTCGATCGCGGTCTACGATTGCTTGCAGGCGCTTGCGCTTCCGGTCGTGGAGGTGCACATCTCCAACATTCACGCGCGCGAGGAGTGGCGCTCCCGGAGCGTGACGGCGCGCGCTGCGCGGGGCGTGATCACCGGCCTCGGTTTTGCGGGATATGAGCTGGCGCTCGAGTTTCTGGCAGCACACGAATGATTTCCACCAACGACTTTCGCAACGGGACGATGTTCGAGATGGACGGACAGCTGCTGTCCATCGTCACTGTCGAGCACATCAAGCTCGCGCGTGCCGGGGCCGTGATCAAGGCCAAGCTTCGCAACGTGCTCACAGGGTCGATCTTCGAGCAGAGCTTTCGCAGCGGTGACAAGTACCGCGCGGTGCGGATCGACAACAGCGAGGCGACCTACCTCTACTCCGATGGCTCGCATCACTACTTCATGGACACGAAGACCTATGACCAGGTGCCAGTCGACGAAGACATGCTGGAGCACGTCCTGCCGCTTCTCAAGGAGGGGAGCACCGTGTTCTTGCAGCGCTACCAGGACCGCCTGATCGGTGTGGAGCTGCCGATCAACGTCGACCTCAAGGTCGTCTCGACGGACCCCGGTTTCAGGGGCGACACCGTGAGCGGCGGGACCAAGCCGGCGAAGCTGGAGACGGGCGCGACGATCCAGGTGCCGCTGTTCATCCAGTCGGGCGACGTCATCCGGGTCGACACCCGCGACCAGTCTTACGTCGAGCGCGCCTAAACCGGTTCATCACGCCGGGTCGGGTCCCAGGGCCTAAGATCAGTCCCTTATGAGTGAGAACGGTTCGCTGGGAGCGGTCCGGGTGGCCAACGAGGTGATCGCCAGCATCGCCGCTCTGGCTGCGTGTGAAGTCGAAGGCGTGGAGGGAATGGACGAGGCGGCCGCGCGTCATTTCGGCGACTTCGTTCGCCGCCAGGCTGCGCATCGCGGAGTTCGCGTGCACATCGAGGGTGATCGTTCCATCCATCTCGAGGTGTTCATCACCGTGGATTCCGAGGCAAGGCTTGCCGACGTGGCGGGTGCGGTGCAGGCCAACGTCGTCGAGGCGACCGAGCGAATGCTCGGCCTCGAGGTCGGCGAGGTGAATGTCTTCGTTTCGAGCGTCGCCTTCGCCACCTAACTCGCGCCGGGTAGCGGTCGGCAAGAGGCACCAGGCCAGGGAGCTGGCCCTCAAGGTCCTGTTCCAGCTCGAAGGCCAGGGGGGGAGCGCCGGTGGAAGCGCTCCGCGCGACCACCCGCGCGAAGGGCGGGAGGCCCCCCCGTTAAGCGAGGATCCTGAGGAGGTCCTCCGCTACCACGCGACCGAGAACGGTGCGAGTGACGACATCACGAACTTCGCTCGCGAGCTGGTGCGCGGCGTGCTGGACAACCAGGAAAAGCTCGACGCGATCCTCACCGATGTGTCCGAGCACTGGAAGCTCGAGCAGATGGCGAAGGTGGACCGCGTGATCCTGCGCATCGCCGTGTACGAGATCGCGATCGACCGCAAGGTGCCCACCAAGGCCGCGATCAACGAGTCGATCGAGCTCGCCAAGACCTTCTCGGGCGACGACGCCGGCCGCTTCGTGAACGGAATCCTTGGCCGTGTCGCTGCGACCGCGACATGAGCGAGCGGCCGCTTGACGAGCTGATGGCCGACCTCGAGAAGGCGATCTCGAAGCTGGCGGACGGGACGGCGCCGCTCGAAGAGCTGGTCGCGGCCCACCAGCAGGCGGTCAGGCTGCTGGCCGAGGCGCAATCGCGATTGGCCGAGCTGAAGTCGCGGGCCGACGAAACCGCACAATTGCTGGCCCAGTGAGATATCTCCTCGCCCCGATCGTCGCCTGGGCCATCGCGCAGGCGGCGAAGGTCACGCTGAGCTCGATTCGCGAGCGCAGGCTCAACCTCCGCGTGCTGGCCGAAACCGGCGGCATGCCGAGCAGCCACAGCGCGATCGTGATGGGCCTGACGACGGCGGTCGGTAAATATTCCGGACTCGCTTCCGCTCCCTTCGCGATCGCGCTTATCTTCACGTTTGTGGTGATGTACGACGCCGCCGGGCTGCGCCGCGCCGCTGGGCGCCAGGCCGAGGTTCTGAACCGTCTGGTCGAAGACCTGGTGCACATGCGGGGAGTGCAGGAGGCGCGGCTGCGCGAATTGCTCGGGCACACGCCGACCGAGGTGCTGATCGGGGCGCTCATCGGCCTGGTCGTCGGCTTGATCCTTTAGTGCCTCGCCTTGACGTCCTGGTGACGAAGTCGGGCCTCGCCGAGTCGCGCGAGCGCGCGCAGGCGCTGATCGTCGCGGGCAAGGTGAAGGTGGCGGGTGAGACCGTGCGGCGCCCGGATCGCTCCGTCAGCGAGGACGCGTCCATCGCGGTCGACGCCGAGCCCGGATACGCCAGCCGCGGAGCGCTGAAGCTGGCGCCGGCGCTGGAGCGTTTCGGTGTCGACCCGGCCGGCCGCGTATGCGCGGACATCGGCGCGTCCACGGGAGGTTTCACCGACGTCTTACTACGGCGCGGCGCCTCGAAGGTGTACGCGATCGACGTCGGCCGCGGCCTCCTTCATTGGCGGCTGCGCCAGGATCCGCGCGTGGTCGTGATCGAGCGGGTCAACGCCCGCGACCTCGATACCCTGCCCGAGCGGATCAGCCTCGTCGTGATCGATGTGTCCTTCATCAGCCTGGAGAAGATCCTCCCCGCGGTGCGGCGCGCAGCGTCTGACGCTGAGGTCGTCGCTCTGTTCAAGCCTCAGTTCGAGGTCGGGCGGTCGGAGGTAGGCAAGGGAGGCATCGTGCGCAATGCGGCCGCAGTCGAGACTGCGCTGGCGCGCTTTCGCCAGTGGTGCGCCGCCGGCGGTTTCGACATCTTGGCGGAGGCGCCTTCGGAGGTGGCCGGCGCCGACGGCAACCGCGAATTCTTTCTGCATCTAAGACCGGTGGCGCCGTGAAGGTGTACGTCGTTCACGCGCCAGGCGCGGACGAGCACATGGTCGTGCAGGCCATGGGGCAGCTCGAGGCGAAGAGTGTCGAAGCGGTCGAGATGCATCGCGACGCCCCGGCCGACGTCAAGGGCGCGGACCTCATCCTCACCCTCGGCGGGGACGGGACATTCCTCGCCGGCGCGAGGCTGGCTGCGCCCATGGGCATTCCGGTCCTCGGCGTCAACCTTGGCCGCCTGGGATTCCTGACCGAGCTCGAGCACGACCAGCTCGAGGAAGGGTTTCGGCGATACCTGGACAAAGACTTTCGGATCGAGGAGCGCAACATGCTCCAGGTCACGGTCTTGCGAGGGGAACGCGCGGTGGCGCACGCGATCGGTCTCAACGAGGTTGTGGTCGATCATTCGGGCGAGGCGCGCATCGTCCGCCTGGAGATCGACGTCGGCGGGCAGCGGGTCGGGGTGATCGATGCTGACGGCGCCATCGTCGCAACCGCAAGCGGGTCGACGGCGTACGCGCTCGCGAGCGGCGGTCCGATCCTGGAGCCGACGCTGCGCGACCTGGTCCTCGTGCCGCTGAGCCCGTTCGCCCTCACGGTTCGTCCGATCGTTTTCGCGCCCGGCCAGGACATCAGCCTCGGGGTCGTGCGCGGTCCGGCGGAGATGCGGGTCGACGGAGGCAGGCGGAGCCGCGCTGTCGCCGCCGGCGACGTGGTGCGCTGCGGCTCTTACGAACGCCCCCTGAAGGTCGTGCGGTTCAGCCCACCTGAATCCTTCTATCAGCGCCTCGCCCAGAAGCTTGGCTGGGGCCGGCCGCTCGTCCCCAAGGGGTAGGTGGTGCTGAAGGAGCTCCGTGTCCGCGACCTCGCGCTGGTCGCGGAAGCGACCGCGCGCTTCGGGCCGGGGCTCAACCTGCTCACCGGCGAGACCGGAAGCGGTAAGTCGCTCATCATCGACGCCCTGAGCCTCGCGCTTGGCGCGCGGGCCGAGCTCGACCAGGTGCGGCACGGCGCCGACCGTGCGTCCGTCGAAGCGAGGTTCGATTCCGTGGTCCTCCAACGCGAGCTCGGCAAGAGGAGCACCGCGCGAGTCGACGGCCGGGCATCCGCACCGAGCCAGCTGCGCGAGCTGGCGTCGCGACTCGTCGCGATCCACGGCCAGCATGCGCACCACGCGCTGCTCGACGCCGAGACCCAGACCGAGCTGCTGGACGCATACGCGGGAGCGCTGGAGGTCCGAGCCGCGGTGGCGACCGCCCACGCCGCATGGACGGCCTCCGTGCAGCGCCTGCGCGACCTCGAGCAGCTCCGCTCACGCGGCAAGCGCGAGGAGGAGTACCTGCGCTGGCAGCTCGACGAGCTGCGCAAGGCGGAGCTTCAACCGGGCGAGGATGAGGCCCTGGGCGCCGAGCGGAACGCCACTCGGCACGCCGCGCGACTGGCTGAGCTTGGCCGGCAGGCGGTGGAGGCGCTGCGCGACGAGTCGCTTGCACGTGCAGCGGCGGCCATGCTCACGGCCTCCAAGCTCGATGCTCGCCTGGCAGGCAGCGCAGCCCGGCTCGAGTCGCTGGCGGAAGAGGTCGCCGACGTGACGGCGGAGGTCCGCCGCTACGTCGAGGCGATCGACTCCGACCCTCGACGGCTGGAGGCGATCGAATCGCGACTGGCTCACCTCGACGCGATCAAGCGGAAGTACGGAGGCTCGATCGATTCCGCCATCGAGGAGCGGGAGCGCATCGGCGCGCAGCTGGTCGCGACAGAGGACATGGACTCGGCGGTCGCCGCCGCGGAGGCCGAGGCGGGACGCTGTCGCGCGGGCCTTGGAGCCGCGGCCGCACGCCTGACCAGGGCCCGCACCGCGGCGGCCGGGCGGATGGAGAGGTCCGTCGCCCTCGAGCTACAGGGCCTGAGGCTCGACGGGGCTCGGTTCGAGGTGGCGCTGCGACCGCAGCAGGACGTCGGGCCCGCCGGGGCCGAGTTCGTCGAGATGATGTTCTCGGCCAACCCCGGCGAGCCGATCGCGCCGCTCTCGCGGGTGGCGTCGGGCGGGGAGCTCGCGCGCGTGATGCTTGCGATCAAGACGGTCAGCTCAGACGCGGACAGCATGCCGACCCTGGTTTTCGATGAGGTCGACGCGGGCATCGGGGGCGAGGCGGCGATCCAGGTCGGACTTCGACTCAAGGCGCTCGGGTCTCGGCGACAGGTGATCGTCGTGACGCACCTTGCGCAGATCGCTTCCTTCGCGGACCACCACCTGGTGATCGAGAAATCTCCGGGCGCCGATGGACGCAACGTGGTCAAGGTCCGCGAGCTCACCGGCGAGGAGGAAAAGGCGAACGAGCTGGCGCGCATGATGAGCGGCGGCGTCACGGCGAAGGCGGTGGCTCGCGCCCACGAGCTCCTCGAAGAGGCGCGTCGCTGATAGGCTTGCGCGTCGTGGACTCGCCGGCCGCGGGCGCCGGGCGCACGCTGGGCGCAGCAGAACTCACGGTCAGCACCCCGGTGTTCGAAGGGCCGCTCGAGCTGCTCCTCGCGTTGGTCGAACGCGAAGAGGTCGACATCTTCAAGGTGTCGCTCGCGAAGGTGACGGACGCATACCTCGCGGAGATCGCGTCGCGGGAGATTCCTGATCCGCAGGAGATGGCAGAGTTCCTCTGGATGGCCGCGCGCCTGCTGCTCTTGAAGTCGATGCGGCTTCTTCCCGGCGAGACGCCGAACGACGAGGAGACAGAGCTGCTTGGGTGGGAGGACGAGGTGCGCCAGCGCCTCGAGGAGTATCGCGCCTACAAGGAGATCGCGGGTGAGCTCCTCGAGCGTGCGGTGCAGGAATCGTTCGCATTTCCGCCGCCCGCGCGCCCGGTCGAAGCCGGTGGACAGGAGCAGGCGCTTGACGTGGACATCCTCGTCGCGGCTTTCAACAGCGTGCTCGCTCGCATCCCGCCGCGACCGATCGTGGTGCAGGGACGCACATGGACGCTGCAGGAGAAGCTCGACCTCATCACCGACCGCTTGCGCGATGGGCCCATCGAGCTGGTGGAGCTGATCCTCGAATCCGAAGACCGGCTCGAGGCGGTGATCACATTCGTCGCTGTGCTCGAGCTGGTGCGGCGGTCCGCGGTGCGTGTTCGTCAGAAAGAACGATTCGGTCCGATCCACGTCGAGTGGCGCGAGGTCGGGGCTTGAACGACGTCTCGGCAGCGCTGGAAGCAATCCTCTTCAGCTCCAATCGTCCCCTCAAGGTGCGGGAGCTGCAGCAAGCGATCGACGCCGACCGCAACAGCGTCGAGGGTGCGCTGGAGAGCCTGCGCGAGGCGCTGGAGGGTCGGGGGGTGATGCTGATGCGGCACCACGACGAGATCCATCTCGCCACGCGACCCGAGTTCGCTTCCGCGGTGCGCCGCGCGCTGCGGCCGGAGGTCTCCGGTCGGCTTTCGCAGGCCGCGTACGAAACGCTCGCGATCGTCGCCTACCAGCAGCCGGTGTCGCGTGCGCGCATCGAGGAGGTGCGCGGGGTCAACTGCGAGAGCGTCCTGGCGAACCTCGAGCTGCGGGACCTGATCACCGAGGTCGGCCGCGGCTCCGGACCGGGCCAGCCCAAGCTGTACGGGACCACGATGCGGTTCCTCCAGGTGATGGGCCTCGAGTCTCTCGACAACCTGCCCACGCCGAAGTCCGAAGGTGCGGAGCTGAGCGCACGAGCGAGCGGTTAAACAGGTTCCTTGCGCGCGCGGGCGTCGCCAGCCGACGCTCCGCGGATTCCCTCATCGCCTCCGGTTCGGTTCGCGTCAACGGGAAACGGCCTCCGGAGACCGGGATGCTCATCGATCCGGGGCGCGACGACGTCACGGTTGACGGCCGCGCGGTCAAGCCGCCTACTACGCATCGGTACCTGATGCTCAACAAACCGCTCGGCGTGATCACGACCGCGCGTGACGAGTCTTCGCGCACGACTGTGCTCGACATCATCGGAGCGGAGGGACTGGCGGGTCACCGGCTGTTCCCAGTCGGAAGGCTCGACGCTGACAGCACCGGACTCCTGCTGCTGACAGACGACGGCGACGTCGCATACCGCCTGACGCATCCCCGCTACAAGGTGGCCAAGGAGTACGAGGTCGTGACCGCCGGAGTGCCCACGCGCGCCAACCTCGATGCCCTGCGTCGCGGTGTCCAGCTCGACGAGGGCGTGACGGCGCCGGCGGAGGTCGAGGTCGTGCGCGCGACCACGGGCGATCGGGACTCAGGGCGTGCTGAGCTTCGTGTCGTGATCCGGGAGGGAAGGCATCGCCAGGTCCGTCGCATGATGCAGGCGGTCGGCCACAAGACGCTGTCGTTGCGGCGCACGGCGTTTGGTCCGCTGCGTCTCGGTCGCCTCAAGACCGGCGGGTTTCGAGTGCTGTCGAGCGGCGAGGTCGCGGCGCTCCATCGTGCGACCGGGCTCGACCCGCGGTGATCGTGACGATCGACGGCGGCGTCGCATCCGGGAAGTCGGCCGTTGGCCGCCGCGTCGCCGAGGGCCTCGGACTCCGGTTCATCGACAGCGGCCTGATGTACCGTGCGATCACGCGCCTCGCCGCGATGCGCGGCATCGACACACACGACGCCGAAGCCATCACGAGGCTGGCCGACTCGACGAAGATCCGCATCGAGGGCGAGCGTGTGTGGGCTGACGGCACCGAGCTCACCGAGGGCATCTACGACACCGACTACGCAGACGCGCTCCCGGTGGTGTCGGCGACCGCCGGTGTCCGCAGGGCGCTGGTCGAGCAGCAGCGGCAGATGGGCAAGGATGGCGTCGTCATGGCTGGTCGCGACATCGGCACCGTCGTGTTTCCCAACGCCGACCACAAGTTCTTCCTCGTGGCGAGCCTCGATGAGAAAGTGCGCCGCCGCGCGGCTCAGTACGAGCGGCGAGGCGAGCGGGTGGATGAGGAAGCGATGCGCAAAGAGGTCGAGCTCCGGGACCGTATCGATTCGGAGCGTCCGATCGCGCCACTGCGTCCGGCCGACGACGCGCTGATCATCGACACCGACCACCTGGACCTGGAGCAGGTCGTCGACCGCATCCTCGATCACGTGCGGCGCTGATGTACGCGCTCCTCCGCGGGGTCATGCGCTTGATGGTCGGCGTCTATCTCGCAGGACTGTTCAAGCTCTCGGGGGTGCCAAGCGTTCCGACGCAGGGGCCGCTGATCATCTGCCCCAACCACATCGGCACCATCGACCCGCCACTCGTGCCGGCATTCGTGCCCAGAGGCGACACCTGGAGCATGGCGAAGTCGGAGTACTTCCGCAATCCTGTGATCAACTGGCTTTTCACGAGCTATCACGCGTTTCCGGTCGTGCGGCACACGGCCGATCGAGTCGCGCTACGTCGGGCCTTCGACGTCCTGAACGAGGGTCACGCGCTGATCATCTATCCCGAGGGGACCCGGATCGACGCGGGAGTCCTGGCGCGGCCTGAGCCGGGAGCCGGGTTCATCGCCCAGAGGTGTGCCTGCGCGGTTCTTCCGGTCGCCCTGACGGGGACCGCCGCGTGTCTGCCCAAAGGCGCGAGGTGGCCGCGCCGCGTGAAGGTCACGATGACGTTCGGCGCGCCGTTCGTCGTGCTGCAGCGGCGCGCCACCGACGACTCTCGTGTC
>DATKFA010000198.1:0-2854 GCA_035511715.1 Candidatus Acidiferrum sp.
TGCACGTCGATCCGCACCAGCCGCCCTTCGAACGGGGACGGGATCTCGGCGTTGACCTTATCCGTGACGACCTCGACGATCGGCTCGTCGCGGCGCACCATGTCGCCATCCTGCTTGAGCCAGCGGTCGACCGTGCCCTCGGTGACGGACTCACCGAGCTGCGGCATTTTGAGCGTGGCGCGGCCCATGCCGTTCAGGATTCTAGATGGGCACTAGGATTCGAGGCTGAAGGAGGCTGTGACATGACGCGGCGATTCCGCTTCGGCATATGCACCGACCAGAACATGACCTGGGACAAGACGGTCGAGCGTTGGCAGCTCTTCGAGCGTCTTGGCTTCGAGAGCGCGTGGCTGTGCGACCACCTAATCCAGCCCAGCCGTCCGACGGGCCCGTACTTCGAAGCGTGGTCGCTGCTCGCGGGCCTCGCTGCGAGGACCGAGAAGATCCGCGTCGGCATCCTGGTGACGTCCAACACGTTTCGATTCCCGCAGATCGTGGCCAAGATGTCGGTCACGATCGACCACATCTCGAAGGGCCGGCTCGAGATCGGGCTCGGCGCAGGCTGGTACGAGCCCGAGCACGCGATGTTCGGCATCCCCTTCCCGGAGACGAAGGAGCTGGTCAGCCGTTTCAAAGAGGCGGTCCAGGTCGTCGACCTCATGACGCGCGAGGACACGAGCTCCTTCGACGGCGAGTACTACGAGCTGCGCGACGCCCGCTCGCGCCCGGCCAGCGTGCAGAAGCCGCGCCCGCCGCTGGTGCTCGGAGCATTCGGGCCGCGGATGCTGAAAATCGTGGCGAAGTATGCGGACACCTGGAACGCGTTCGGCACTCCGGCAGAGATGCGCGAGCGCAACCAGATGCTCGACGACTACTGCCGCGAGATCGGCCGCGACCCGGACACGCTCGACCGCTCGCTGTACTACTGGGTGCCAAAGTCCGACCAGGACCCATGGAAGTCGAAGGAGGCTTTTTACAGCGTGCTCGAGCCGTACGTCGAGGCCGGCGTAAACCAGTTCATCCTCGATCAGCCGAGCGACAGCCAGATCGACAAGCTGGAGTGGGTCGCGGCCGAGGTGCTACCGAAGTACGCGAAAGAGAAGCCGCGCGTGGTCGAGCCCGTGAGCGCGGGCCGGATCGACACCAAAGAGTGGAAGAAGCCGGTCGACCACCTCTAGAAGCGAGGCCGCGTCTTTCACTTTGCGGCGGCGAGCTGTGAACGCGAAAGCAGGCGTGGCGCCAGCGAGCCGACGATCGCCATGAACACGGCGCCCGCCAGTGGAGGCCAGAACGCGAGCGGGATGCGGCCCGTCGCATCCACCAGCACGCCGGCCGAGAGTGGGCCGACGAAAGCGAGCAAGTATCCCGCCGTGTACATGACCGCAGAGTAGGTCGAAGCCTCGCTCTCATCAGCAGCGATGAGCGGGGGCAGCGCGATCGACGCGACGAACGCCGCCGCGGTGCCGAGCCCGACCATGAAGACCAGCGGCCGCACGAAGTCCGTGAGGCCCAGCAGCAAGCCGAGCGATCCCGTCGCGGCCAGAGCGCCGGCAACCACGTAGAAGGTCGTCGACAGCGCGTACCGCCACCGGAAGAAGACGAGGGCGAACATCGGCAGGATGGGGAAGAAGTTCAGGAACAGAAAGGTCGTCGCGATGTCGGAGGCGCTGCGGCCGCCGAGCAGGAACGGCGTCCACGTCGCCACCGTGTAGTACACAAGGTTCTGAAACGTGAACAGCGCGGCCACCTGCCACACGCGTGGGTCGCGCAGGACCTTCCCGATGTCGACGGGCGGCGCCGCGGTCTGGTCGCGTGGCGTGAACCGCGTCCACAGCAGCACGCCGATCGCGGCCACCGCCGCCCACACGAGAAACATCGCGCGCCATCCGACGAGGCGGGAGATGAAGGGCGATAGGGACGAGCCGAGCACGTTGCCCATCAGCAGCCCGTTGCCGTAGAGGTTGCTGGCGCGCGTGATGCTGGTCGGAAACCACCGACGTATGAGCACTGCGAGTGGCGGCTGCGCGATCGCGATGCACAGCGTCAGGAGCGCGCTTCCCGCGAACACCCAGAACCAGCCCGGGGGAAGCGTGATGGCCGCGCCGAAGATCGCAAGGCCTGCGGCGCACATAGTGACGAGCCGGCGCGCACCGAACCGCGTGGCCAGCAGCGCCCCCGGAATCGAAGCGATGCCCAACGCCAGCACGGCAAGCGACGTGATCGACCCGGTCGCGAAGTAGCTCAGACCGAGGTCCGAGCGGATCGCAGGCAGGGTGGGCGGGATCGCGAACAGGATCACGCGCAGGTTGAACGCTGTGAGCCATATGAGACCGAGAGAGGTGACGGTGCTGGGCAACGGGTCGCGGTCAGATCCTGGACGCGTCCGGGACAGGATTGTGCTGGCGCACCCATCGGAAGACGTCGCTGGTCGCCAGCTGGCCGCCCGTGACATACAGAACGTTGCCCGACGCCCAGCCGGCTTCCTCGGAGCACAGGTAGACGGCCGCGGCCGCGACATCGTCAGGCACACCGACCCGGCCGAGTGGATAGAAGGACGCCCGGTCGGCTTTCTGCTCGTCGGTTCTCAGCCAGGCCTCGGTGAGGCGGGTTTCGACGACGCCGGGCGCGATGGCGTTGACGCGGATGCGGTCCCCGCCCAGCTCGTAGCCAAGGACCTTCGTGATGTTGGCGAGCGCGGCTTTGGCTGAGCCGTAGATGCCTTCGGTCGGCGCGGGGAAGACGGCGTCGATGGAGACGATGTTGAGAATCGCGCCGCCTTTTCCATGCCTGGCCATGTGCCGGCTGGCTGCGATGGCGGCGAAGATAGGCGACCGCACATTGAGGGCGTACATCG
>DATKFA010000199.1:0-6829 GCA_035511715.1 Candidatus Acidiferrum sp.
CAGCTGCGAGGCGCGCGCTTGGCCACGCTCACGCAGCTCGGCGCGCAATTTGGTGTCGCCGCTCACGCGCCTGAGACATGAAGCCAGGTCCTCGGCGGAGTTCGGTTCGAAAGTCAGCGCCGCGCCGGCCGACACCTCCTCGAGCACGGGGATTCGCGTGTGGATCACAACTGCTCCCGCCGCCAGGCCCTCACCCACCGGAAGTCCAAATCCTTCGTCGCGCGAGGGTATGACCAGCGCGGTGGCGTCGCGCATCAAGCCGGCCAGCTCCTCGCTCGCCACGAAGCCGAGGTGCTGCACGCGCTGCGCCAGGCCACGCGCCTCGAGCCCTGCGGCGAGGCCGGCCACCTGGTTGGGCAGCCAGCGGCCCGAGATGCGCAGCGTTTCCGGTAGGTCGCGACACATCGCAAGCGCATCCAGCAGCAGGCCGAGGTTTTTGTTTGGGTTCGGACCGCCCAGAAAAAGGAAGTACGGAGGGTTCGGCGTTTTCGTGCTCGGTGGCACCGCCACCATGTCGATGCCCGGCCGCGCGACGACGAGGGCCGACGCCGGCACGTGCAGGAGGTTGCGCAGGTCGGTTGCGGTCTGCTCGGAGATGGGGAAGAGGACGTCGGCGCGCGGCAGGCTGCGGAGGTAGACCTGGTAACCGGCCCAGGCGATGGCGCGGCGCCGGCTGATTCCTTCCTTCAGCGGGATCAGGTCGTACACGGTTGCGAGCAGCTTGTGACCGCGCACCGCGGTGACCGCGTCGGGATCGGTCAGGTGGACCGCCCGCACCGACGAGGCGGAGGCGGCCCGCCGGATCGCGAGCTGCACAAAGAGCCACGCCCCACGGTACTGGGGCATAACCGGTTTTCGAATCAGCCGAAGGCGGTGGGGTGGCGAAACCTCGAGAGGTGTGACATCGTTCCATGCCCAGAACTCGATTGGGATCTCTGATTGCGCAGCCAGGCGGCTCGAAAGACCACGCACGTAGGTGCCTATCCCGCGGAATCTGTGACCGTTCTGGAGCGGTGTCAGGTCGAATGCGACGTCTGGTCCGGGCAAGAGAGCTAGGGCTAACCTTACCGTGATGGCTCGCCGCGCTCCGAAGGCGCCGGATTCGACCGCCGCGGCCGTCCCGGTCGAAACGGAACTGATTGGTGGCGCAGTGTCTGGTCTCGCTTCGCACGAGACCAGCAGCCGTCTTGCGCTTCCACCGGACTGGTTGCCGCGCGCCCTCATCTTCGGCGACGCGGTGATCTCGGCCATCTCGATTCCCTTTGGCTACTGGTTTCGCTTCCACGGCGCCACCCAGTCGCTGCCGGTCGGCCCCTACCTCGCCGCCGTGCCTGCCGTCGTCGTGATCAACCTTTTTGCGCTGGCCGTCAACGGCCAGTACCGCTCGTGGCGTGGGCGCACCCTCGCGGAGCTGTTGTTGTCGCTGTACAGCGGTATCGGCCTGGGGGCGATCCTGATGCTGGCCGGCATCGAGCTCGGCAACCTGGGTCAGAGCTACTCCCGACTCACCATCATCCCGGCCATCCTCCTCAGCACCGTCTTGATGAGTGGCGAGCGCTATCTGCTCCGCCAGTACGAGACCCGTCTGCGGCGCCAGGGTGTCGGCACGGAGCGAGTCCTGATGGTCGGCACCGGCGCCGGCAGCGAGCTGCTGATCCAGCGCATGAACATGTTTCCCCAGTACGGCTTCCACGTCGTGGGCGTGGCCACGGACGACGCCGCGGTGAAGAGCTTCGTCGGCGTGAAAGTTGTTGGCCGGGTCGCCGACATGCCGCGCCTGGTGCGGCTCCTGAGAGTCGACCAGGTGTTCCTCGCGCTGCCTGCTGAGAATCGCGATCGCCTGCTCAACCTCATCGCGCTGTGCGAGGACGAAAAGCTCGAGTTCAAGATCGTGCCCGACCTGCTCGAGGTGATGAGTACGCGGATTGATGCGGGCACCATCGACGGGCTGCCGCTGGTGGGGATCAGGCGCAGTCAGCTTCGCGGCTGGGCGGCGCTCGTAAAGCGCGCGGTCGACGTCGTCGTCGGCATCGGGCTGCTGATCCTGCTGAGCCCGCTGTTCCTGTTCGTCGTGGTCATGATGAAGTTGACGATGCCGGGTCCACTGCTGTTCCGCCAGGAACGCGTCGGGCGCGATCGCAAACCGTTCGTCATCTACAAGTTCCGCTCGATGATTCCCGACGCCGAAGCCAAGACCGGCCCGGTGGTGGCGAAGCCCGGTGATTCGCGCGTCACGTGGTTCGGCCGGGTGATGCGCCGCCTGAGCCTGGACGAGCTGCCTCAGCTCTACAACGTGGTGCGCGGCGACATGAGCCTGGTCGGACCGCGCCCGCAGCCGACCTACTTCGACGAACGCTACAGCGGTGAGGTTCCCCGCTACCTCGAGCGACAGCAGGCGCGACCAGGGCTTACCGGGTGGGCCGAGGTCAATGACTTGCGAGGCGCAGCACCAATCGCGGACAGGACGCTGTACGACGTCTACTACATCGAGAACTGGTCACTGATACTTGATTTGAAGATCGTTCTTCTAACTGCGCTCCGGATCTTCACCCAGAGGCATGCCTACTAACCCCGAGCTGATCACAACGGTCATCCCGACGTACCGGCGTCCGGCTTTGCTTAGGCGAGCGATCGAGAGCGCCCTGAATCAGACGAGTTCGGTGGGCAAGGTCGCCGTTTACGACGACGCGTCGGGCGACGAGACCGAGTCCGTTGTGCGCGCGATCATGGCGCGCGAGAGCCGCGTCTCTTTTCACCGCCACGAACGGAACCTCGGACTGGTCGCGAATTTCCGCTACGCGCTGGAACATGTGGACACTCCCTACTTCTCGATCATGTCCAACGACGACATGGTCTTGCCCCGGCTGCACGA
Organism: Candidatus Acidiferrum sp.; assembly: GCA_035511715.1. Taxonomy (GTDB): domain Bacteria; phylum Chloroflexota; class Dormibacteria; order Dormibacterales; family Dormibacteraceae; genus 40CM-4-65-16. Next base: position 2,873 of record DATKFA010000199.1, read on the forward strand.
GGCCGGGCTGCGTGCGTTCGATTCGCATCCTGACGCAGCCTTCGTCTCGACCCAGGTCATCCACGTCGACGACAAGCTGCGCGTGATTCGACTTCTCTACCCCTGGCACCCCGGTGTGTACACGCCTCCGGACGGTCTGCTGCGTCTCATCGAGTGGGGCGCGCCGGCCTGGACCGGAACCATCTTTAGGACATCGGTCCTGGAGGAGTTCGGCAATCTGGATCCTGACACCGACACGCTGATGGACTACGACTTTCAAATTCGCATTGCCGCCCACAAGCCTTATGTGGTGGTCCCCGACGCCGGTGCGGTGTTCTTCCACCGATGGGACTCCATCAGCGGTGAGGCGCGTTTTGGCGATACGTGGCCTGCCTGGCAGCGCATGACCGACAAGCTCAGGAAGGACGAGACGGTGCCGCCGAAGGTTCGCGAAGAGGCCGTGCCCATGCTCACGGAGCAGTTGATCGGCCGGCTGTACGGGATCGGTGTCGTGAGCAGCCGGCGCGGCAACTTCGTCGACGCGAGGCAGGCCGCGGACTTATTGGAGACGAGGTTCGGTCAAACGTCAAGCCCGCAGCGGATTCGTTTGCTTGCCTCGACGTATGAGCGCGTGCCCGTACTCGCATGGATGCACAACAGGGTCTCGGGATGGCGGCAGCCCTACGAACGCGGTGGCTGGTTGCGCAGACGCGTCAGGCTGGCTCGTCACCTGGCCGACCGGCATTCCACGCCTGAGCTGGAGGCGGTCGCCACCGCCCTCTAGGAAGTCAGGGCTTCTTTCGCGCCTGGACGAGCATTGCCTGGCCGAAATTGAGACCGGTAGCCGAGTTGATGAGGCGATAAGCCCGCACCAGGGCATCTGAACGTTGACTCGGTTGCGCGTGATGATCGTCCACCGTGACCGCGTCGACTGAGAAACCTCGCGCCCGCAGCGCGCGAGTCAAGACGCGCTTCTGGAAGTGGCTGAGATGCACCTCGTGGCCGGGCAGGATGGGGTCGTAGCGCACCGGCGTTGGCGAAATCCCGAGTCGCGCCTTGCTCCGCAGCAGCCACCACCTCTCGTCATTGTCGTTCGGCACCGCGATGGCCAGCCGCCCATTCGCGACCAGCAGCCTGCGGCACAGCTCGAGTGTTGCGGCGGGGAAGGGAACATGCTCCAGCACGTGCCACATGGTGATGAGGTCAAACGACCCGTCCGGAAGATTCAGATCTTCGACATGGCCCAGCAGCAGCTCCAGCCCATGCCGCTGCGCCGCCATCTGGACCGCCGAGCTGGAGACCTCAGTGCCGGTGACCTTCCAACCAAGCTCGTCCCGGCCCATGGCCAGAAACGTGCCGATGCCGGCGCCGATGTCGAGTACCCGTAGCTCTGGACCCTGTCGGCGAAAAAGTGAAAGCCGTTTCGCCCACATTCGCCGCCTTCCGGTTTCGCCCTCGATCCAGCCGTCGTAGAAATCAGCGGCGGAATAGGACGCGGCGATGGCCTGCTGGGTCGGCCTTGGATTGACAAAGCGGTAGCCGCACGTTTTGCACCGAACGACTTTCGCCTCTGCGTCCACCGTGAGCAGCTGTTTGTTGCCGCACAGATCGCATTCGCTCAGCTGTTCGGTGAAGGGAAATGCCGCAACCACCGAGGGCAACGATAACCCGCATCGACGGCGTGGTCGAGTCCCTGCTCGTTTGCCGCGGCGTACAGTTTTTGCTCAACCGCCCGGCCACCTGAAGGAGACGAGCATGTCCACGCTTTCGTTCGACCCCGAGGAGACCACGCATTGGGAGCAGGTCCGGCCGCGGCATATCGACCCGAACACGTGGGATAGGTTCGAGGGTTACGCGGCGGAGATTCTTCAGGCGTTCGGCATGGACCTGGACACGCCGGGTACGCGCATCACGCCCAAACGTTTCCTGCACGCCCTTTTCGAGGCGACGTCGGGCTACGAAGGTGACCCCAAGCTGCTCACCGCGTTTCCCACCGAGTGCCACGGCGGACCTGACTGCAACATCAGCCAGGTCATCGAGGGACCGATCGAGTTCTTCTCCCTCTGCGAGCACCACGCGCTTCCGTTTCACGGCCACGCGTATATCGGCTACATCGCCCACGAGGAGATCATCGGCATCTCCAAGCTGACCCGGCTCGTACGCGTCTTCTCGCGCCGCTTCACGGTGCAGGAGCGCGTGGGCGTCGAGATCGCGGACGAGCTCGTCCGCGTCCTCAAGCCGCACGGGGTCGCGGTCCACCTCAACGCGATGCACCTCTGCACGCAGATGCGTGGCGTGCGCGAGGGTCACTCGCGCACCTGGACTTCCTACTGGCGCGGCAACTACGAGTCCGATCCGCAGCTCCGGGCGGAGTTTCTGCAGACCGTCGCGCGCCACACCGACCACTGAGCTCGCTGCAGCCGTTCGACGTCCTCTACGAGGGGGATGTCCCCGCCTACACCCTGCCGGACGCGCTTGCGGAGCTCTATGGACGCCTGGGCTTTGGGAGTCGCGTCATGTACGCCAACTTCGTCTCGAGCATCGACGGGGTCGTGGCGCTAGGCTCGTCGCCCTCGGCCGGATCGATCATCAGCGGTCGCAATCAAGCGGATCGGTTCCTGATGGCGCTGCTCCGCGCCTGCGCCGACGCAGTGCTGCTGGGCGCCGGAACCATGCGCGCGACGCCCGGTCATCTGTGGACGCCGGAGCATGTCTTTCCCGGGCTGGCGGAGCAGTTTGCCGAGCTGCGCCGGGAGCTCGGCCGGCGACCGGAACCGCGGCTGATCGTGTTCACGTCGGGAGGCGAGCTTGACGTCACGCACCCTGCGATCGTTCACGGAGCGACCGTCGTGAGCACGAGTGCAGCCGCTCCTAAATTGCGTGATCGCCTGCCCGACACATGCGATGTGCTGGAAGCGGGGGAGAGCGGACGGGTGAACGTGGTGGTCGCCGTCGAGCAGCTCAGGACGCGGGGCTTCGACGTGCTTCTGACGGAAGGCGGGCCGCACCTGGTCGGCCAGCTCATCAAGACCTCGCTGCTGGACGAGGTCTTCCTCACCGTCTCGCCCATCATTGCCGGTCGTGACGTGGAGGACCGACTGGGGATGGTGGCCGGTGCCGAGTTCCTGCCTTCCAGGGGAAGCTGGTCGTCCCTCCTCAGCGCGCGCCGACAGGGGGACTATCTATTCCTGCGCTACAGGCTTGCGACCGGTCGCTAGCACGCCGAAGCTCGAGGTCAGGCCGAGGCGCTCGCCGGCCGCCTGCAGCAGCGGGCTGTAGGTCGACCAGTACGCGATCATCGTCACTTTCGTAAAGCGCTCGCCGAGCAGGTCGACGATCGCATCGCTGTCGACCCCGTTGCGGACCACGTGGTATTCGTCGAAGTCCACAGTCTCGGTCTCCGCGTACACGCCGCGCAGCCGGCGCCATCGAGTCTTCAGGCCGCGTTTGTAGTTGCCCTGGCCGAGCCGCCAGGCAAAGTAGGCCGCCCGGTCCGCGGTGTGTTGCCACCTGGGCATCGTGTCGTAGCGCAGCGGATCTTGAAACGTGAGCAGGGCGCCGCCGGCTCGCGTCCGAGACGCTGAGGCGCGGAGCAGCTCGGCGTAGTCGGGGACGTGGTGCAGCATCGAGACATGCGTCACGATGTCGAACCGCTGTCGCGAGGCGGCCAGGTAGTCGCCCGCTTCAGCGACCACGGTCGTTGTCTCAGTGCCATGACGCCTCGAGCGTTCGGCGAGGCGTTGAAGCATCTCCCTGGAGGAATCGACTGCGGTGAGCTTCACACCCAGCTCCAGCCAGGGAAGAGATGCAAGACCGTTGCCGGCGCCTAGCTCGAGGACGGAGATCTCGCTAGCGGGTCGGCCCACTGCCTGAGTCGCGTCGCGGACGAGGCCGACGTAGATACGCCCGATCGACGTGTGCTTCAGGTGCGGCGCACCGTTGACGTAGGCCCGCTCATCGAACTCGGTGTATGTAGCC